>JAJAZG010000208.1 GCA_026785865.1 Pseudanabaena sp. CAN_BIN31 | reverse complement strand
TTCTATTCTAGAGTAAGGCTTACAATAATTGACTGACAATATAGAAAGATTAAAGGGAATAAATTCCCTCGTCCGATTTTCATCTCAGGTCTGAAGACACTGAGCTTTCAATCTCTCGTACTTTTCTGTAATTATATAGCGTTTAATGTAGACAAACCCAAAAAGCTGTGATGCACGCTGCGCGTGCGCCGCAGCTTTTTGGGTTTATTTACGCCTAACTACGTTATAGCAATAACATTCCACGGTACATCGAAAACATCGCCGATCGCAAAACATCTCTGGAAAATTTTAGAGACAAGTAGGCAAGCATGATTAAGCTGGTGTGCCTTTAAGTTGCAGGATAATTATGCCGCGCTTCGCGCGGCACAATTATCTTCTGGTTTTTGATATGCATTTTTAAATGCCGATCAGCTTAAAGCCCAAAAAGCTTTAGCGCACGCTGCGCGTGCGCTAAAGCTTTTTGGGTTTTGGGTTTAATTATGCTTGCCTACTTAGTCAGGAGAAATTCTTATTTAGTGGCGATCAGGTAAGACTTGCAAACCGCCTTGTTAGAAAACTGGTATAAAATAGGTAAGCCCGACGCGATGAGAACTTTATGGAGTCCGATCAACTGCCTGTAGAAGAAAATTTAAATCCATCTGACCAAGGAGAATCCGCCGAAGCGATCGCCCCATCAGTAAGTTTAGATGAGTCTACAACTGAAAATATTCTCGAACAATCGACTGCTTATGTCGATGAAATTGTGGCTGAAATTGTCGCGATTTCAGAAAATATACCTGATAATTTACTCAATGAGAGTGCAGTCATTGTCGATCTTAAATCAGAAGAGAACTTAGATAGCTTAGAGATATTTGCAATATCTGAAATATTAGATGAAACGTCAGAAAAAAAAGCCATAATTGCTCAACTAAAACAAGAAGAAACTGAACTCAAAGCCGAACTTGATCGCCTCAAAACCAGCAAGTCTAAAATCTTACAAGACCAGATCGATGATTTACAGGCGGGGATTATTCGCTTAGCTCAAGCTGATGTCGCCCGACTCGAATATCAAAAACAAGAACTACAAGCAGCGATCGCTGTCCTTGAGAAGCGAAAAGATCGGATTGATAAAGAAATGACCAGTACCTATGCAGGTGCGTCGCAAGATATCGCCGTGCGGGTGCAGGGTTTCAAAGATTATTTGGTGGGTAGCTTGCAAGATTTGGTTGCTAGTGCTGAAAAACTTAACCTTGTCGTGCCACCTACTAAGCCCGAAATCGAAACCGTCGTAGTTACAGAAAAAAAACCAGCCCAAGAAGCCGAACCATTACTGCTATCTGAGCAGACATTTGCGGAATATAAACAACGGGTCGATCAGCTTTTAGATCGCTATCGCACCTTGCCCGACTATTATGGGCCCGCATGGAAATTGAGACGTACCTTCGAGCAAGTTCATGCCGATCGCGTTTCCAAATGGTTTTTTGAGCAGTCTGGACGCGGCGCAATCCGCACCATGGGGACACGCTTACAAAACATTCTTGTCACTTCAGCAGTCATCTCCGTCTTAAGAGCTGTTTATGGCGAAAAATTACGGATCTTAGTTTTAGCAACTTCTCCCGAACGCCTTGGCGAATGGCGACGCGGTTTTCAAGATTGTTTAGGTCTGACCCGCGAGCATTTTGGCTCTGATAAAGGTATTGCTTTGTTTGAAGATCCTGAACCTCTGGCAACTAAAGGCGATCGCATGGTCAAAGAGGGACTCATGCCTTTGGTGATTATCGATGAATCGGAAGAACTAATCGCCGTAGATTTGCTGCGATTTCCGCTTTTGATTGCCTTTGGTGGTGCGCCTGAGTCCAAACCTGCGGCTCCTTCTACCTACATAAATCGTGATGCGAATCGCGATGCAAATCGTGAAAATCCAAATACCCGCGACTACATTCGTGAAGCGCCGCGAGATAATCCACGCGATGTCGGTCGAAATTACGGCGCAAAAGAACGCAATAGTCCCGATAATCAGGATTATGGCGATCGCAATTCTTCAAATCGTAATTATGGCGATCGCGAGCCTCGTGATACTAGCTATGGCAATAATCGCGGTCGTAACAATCAAGACTCTGATTGGGACTGGTAAAACTTCACACAAAAAAAGGGCGCATAGCGCCCTTTTTTTGTTTTTACTTTTTAGCTGGTGTCGCGGGTTGCTTACTATTTTTGATAATGTAGTCAAAAGAAGTACGCGATGGCACAAACTGGAAGCGATCAACTTCAGGATTGGGCTTATTATCCTTAGCTACCATCGAGTCTAGGACTTGAAACAGAGACGTAACTTGGATTTTCGTTGCCTTGGTAACATCTGGTTGATCTTTGCTAGCGCGATCGAGCAAGTTCTGGAGATCGGTTTTATCAAGGAAGAAAGGTACGACTTGTTCCTTCTTGCCATTTTGATCGATGCTCATGGTTAGCAAGCCTTGACTCTTATCTTGACCACCAATTGCAAAGAACACAGGCACAACAGGAATTTTGTCAGCCGCCACACCTTGAGCGGTCAAGATTGTTCGTGCTGAGTCAATACTTGCCTTGGCAGGAATAAACTGAAAAACGACTTTCTTATCTTTGTTCTGACGAATTACTTGATAGGCATCGTTCATCGAGCGCACGATGATTTGCGCTTTTTTGCCAACTTCAGGATTGGATTTTTGGACTTGACTGAGCATCATTTGTGCTTCGTCAGGACCAAGGAAGAAAAACAAAAGCTGACTGTCATCGGGCTTAGCATTTGGTTGCGGCGGAACTGCGCCTAAGAGGGGTGCGCCTTTATCATCGGTAATCGTGAAAACAGGAATACTGCCCAATCTCTCCAAAACTTGAGCTTCGGTCAGGGCTTCAGCTTTGAGAGTAAATATAGGACTAACAGCGATCGCTCCCGCGACACCTGCGGTGGCTGCTAGACTAACCAACGACTTGAATACAGACATATTTTTCCTAGCTACAATACTATTTATGAGGTTTATTTGAGATTTGGAACGCCAAGACAAATGCATGACTGAGACTTGAAAAGTTAGAAGTCAAAGATAACAATAATCCGAGAGTAACTTTCTAGCAACTTTAACAACATCTCACTTAAAAAGACAGCCTTTTTATACCAGTTTTATACTAAATATAAAACTGAGCTTGTGAGTAAATTGTTACCCCTTAAGACTCGCATATTATAAGTATAGTTCCTTGAAAATGTTTCCTACCACAGTTTCGTACCACACAAGTTATGCCTAGCGATGTTATGCCACAAGATGAAAACTTTCTCAGCTTTGATGAGATTTTTGAAGAGCTAAATTATCGTCAAGCACAACGCACATTGCAAGATATTGTGGCAAATCTGGATTTATCAGAGCGAGAACGGCGCGGATTAGAGGAGCCACTAGAAGAGCTTCAGCAAATGCTGGACAAGTTAGAGCGCCAAGTTTTGCAAATTGCCGTATTTGGCATGGTGGGGCGTGGTAAATCGTCGGTACTAAATGCGCTGATGGGTGGTCAAGTTTTCGAGACGGGCCCACTGCATGGGGTAACGACCAGTCGTCAAGCGGCTGAATGGCAGATATCGCGGGAGGCAATGCAAACTAACGGCGATCGCACGATTCTTAGAGCATCATTTCAAGGGCGCGGTGAAGCGAGAATCGAGTTAATCGATACACCCGGAATTGATGAAGTTGATGGGGAAGGTCGGGCGGAACTTGCGAAGAGAATCGCGCAACAGGCGGATTTAATTTTATTTGTGGTGGCGGGAGATATTACTAAGGTTGAATATGATGCGTTATCGGAACTAAGGGGCGCAAGCAAACCAATTTTGCTAGTATTTAACAAAATTGACCAATATCCGCCCGACGATCGCATGGCAATTTATGCCAAAATTCGCGATGAACGAGTGCGTGAGTTATTAACTAAAGATGAAATTGTGATGACCGCAGCTTCTCCCCTTGTTGCCAAAGCAATCCGTCAGCCCGACGGCTCTTTTGAAGCTGAGTTAGTGACGGGTAAGCCGCAGATTGAGGATCTCAAACTGAAAATTTTGGAGGTACTCGATCGCGAAGGCAAATCTTTAATCGCTCTAAACACGATGCTGTTTGCGGATATGGTGCAAGAGCGCGTGGTGCAGCGCAAAATGTTTGTGCGCGATCGCCAAGCCAATCGGATTATCTGGAATTGTGTAATTACCCAAGCCGTAGCGATCGCCGTTAATCCTTTTACAGTAATTGATGTGATTAGTACCGCGATTATTGATGTCTCGATGATCGTGGCGCTTTCTAAGCTTTATGGCATCAATATGAGCAATCGCGGCGCAATTTCGCTGATGCAAAAAATTGCGATCGGCATGGGCGGCATCAGCGCCAGTGAATTTCTGGCTAATTTTGGCTTGAGTTCGCTCAAAGGTTTGCTCGGTATTGCTGCGCCTGCGACTGGTGGTTTGACTTTGGGAGGTTATGTATCAGTGGCGATCGCCCAAGCAGGTGTGGCAGGTTTTTCGACTTACGCGCTAGGGCTGGTGACGAAGGAATATCTCGCCAACGGTGCATCATGGGGAGCCGATGGTCCTAAAGCTGTGGTTAAGCGAATTTTAGACACTATTGATGAAGATTCGATCTTGGCAAGAATCAAAGATGAACTCCGCGCTAAAATTGATTTGCGCCGACTTAGAAAGATCTAGCGATCGCATTTTAAGTAAGTAGGCAAAAGAAAACTTAAAACCCAAAGAAGCTGTGGTGCACGCACAGCGTGCGCCACAGCTTCTTTGGGTTTACTTAGAGCATTTATTCAAAACATTTATAGCTTGCAATTTTAATGAGTATAAAAGTCGTCTCCACATCCCCATTTTCTGACCAAAAGCCTGGTACTTCTGGACTTAGAAAAAAAGTTACCGTTTTTCAAACAGCTAATTATCTCGAAAATTTTGTTCAATCAATCTTTGATAGTCTCGAAGGATTTGCAGGACAAACCCTCGTTATTGGCGGTGATGGACGCTATTACAACCGCCATGCGATCCAAGTGATCATCAAAATGGCAGCCGCCAATGGCTTTGGCAAAATCTTAGTTGGACGCGGCGGGATCTTATCGACACCTGCGGCTTCCTGCATTATTCGCAAATACAACGCTTTCGGCGGGATCATCCTCTCGGCTAGCCATAACCCCGCAGGTAAAGATGGCGACTTTGGCATTAAGTACAACACCAGCAATGGTGGCCCCGCACCTGAAAAAATCACTGATGCGATTTATAACATCAGCAAAACTATTTCCGAATACAAAATCCTTGAAGCCGATGATCTCGATCTCGATCAGCTAGGTGAAACTCAAATCGGTAGCACCGCGATCGCCGTTATCGATTCCGTTGCCGATTATGCCGAACTAATGGGCGAGCTATTTGATTTTGATCGCATCAAATTGTTACTAGCCTCCCCCACATTTCGGATGTGCTTCGATGGAATGCACGCGGTAACAGGTCCTTACGCTGAAGAAATTCTCGTCAAGCGCTTGGGCGCACCTGCTAGCGCCTTGCAATCTTGCGTACCCCTCGAAGACTTTGGCGGTGGACATCCCGATCCCAACTTGGTTTACGCTCACGATCTCGTTGATGTGCTTTATGGCGAAGATGCGCCCGATTTTGGGGCGGCTTCCGATGGTGACGGCGATCGCAATATGATCTTAGGACATAAATTTTTTGTTACGCCCAGCGACAGCCTCGCAATTCTTGCCGCTAATGCTCACCATGTCCCCGCATATAAAGGCGGACTCGCTGGCATTGCACGTTCGATGCCCACCAGTCAAGCTCCCGATCGCGTAGCCGCACGTTTGGGAATCGAATGTTATGAAACTCCTACGGGTTGGAAGTTCTTCGGGAATTTGCTAGATGCTGGGTTAGCGACTCTCTGCGGTGAAGAGAGCTTTGGTACAGGTTCCAATCATGTCCGCGAAAAGGATGGACTTTGGGCAGTTCTATTCTGGTTGAATGTTTTGGCTGCGCGTCAGCAATCGGTTGAGGCGATCGTTAAAGAACATTGGCAACTTTACGGACGCAATTTCTATTCGCGTCATGATTATGAAGGTGTCGATAGCGATCGCGCCAACACCCTAATCGACAATCTCCGCGCCAAATTTGCCGATTTACCAAGTCAAAAATTTGGTAATTATGAAGTCGCGTTCTGTGATGACTTCAGCTACACCGATCCCATTGATGGCAGTATTAGCACCAAGCAAGGGATTCGGATTGGATTCACCGATGACTCACGCATAGTATTCCGTTTGTCGGGTACTGGCACTGAAGGCGCAACACTTCGCCTCTATGTTGAGAGCTATGAGCCAAATATTGCGAAGCATTCCCTTGATCCTCAAGAAGCTCTAAAAGAGTTAATTGATATTGCCGATCAACTCGCGCAAATCAAGACTTTAACAGGACGCGATCGACCTACGGTAATTACATAGTCCCCCACTGCGGCTTAGGGTTTCTAGCCCCGTCCCACCTTCTTTTTTAAGAAAGTGGGGCGAAATGCAAGATAAAAAAGCTCCCTCTTTTGTGGAGACAAGTATAATTAACGCTTGCAGACTTTAAGTTGCACATCGTATATCGATTTCAAACGCAATTCATAATCGACACATAGCACTTTACATTTTGTGATATTATATTTTCTGGTAAATCTAGTGAAATAATCCTAGCTAGACTATAAAGCTCAACTTCAATCTATGCAATTCTGTGACCATTTGCCTCCTAATTGTCCGCCGCTAGATGCAAATCATTCAGAAATGGTAGTTTTCTATCTAGTGGATAGCGACCCGCCAACTGCAAAAGATTTTTTATCTTTTAGAGAAAGATCTAAGAAAAATCTTGCTCCTGAGTTGGAATGTCAATCATGTGGTTTATCTGTCTTTACAGATATTGAGGCAACAGAACTTGCGAGAACATCCATTCGTTCACTACGGAGCAAAAAACTAGCAAAAGGATGCTTATCTATAGACTCAGGCAAAATAAAAAATACCCCATCACAAAATACTGGAGATACGCATCACACTTTATGGCTAAATCGAAATATCGATCCGTGTTCTTTATTCAAAGTTTTATCTTAGTGCTAGGCACTAAAGTTTATGGAATTCCTTGCTAATTCTACTAATTTAGGCACTCTTGAAGTGTTAGAAATATATATTCAATTTAATGGGGCAAGACTTCTAGCTTGTAAGAATCAAGCTGGAAAGATTTTTTTGGCGCTATGGGTAGATGAAGAGGAAGAATATGATTTATGGCTATATATGTTAGTTTCGCTTGATAGACTGCAAGCCATTAGAACAGGAGAAATATCTTTACGACAAGCCTTTATCAAGTCTGAGAATGATTTTTTATATGAATTAAATTACTCTCATATGACTTCTTCATGGGCTTTTGAAAAAATTGCTCTAGAGAATTTAGATGAAGATTACTTACCACTAGAAGGCTCATTTCTTAAATGTGATCCAGAAACGTTACCACAAGTAATCTCTCAAAAAGTTATTCGGAATGCAATTTCAAAGACAAGAGAAATTGTAAATTTAGTTTTACAGCCTTTATCGGATAAATATCCTAATGAATTCCCTGCCTCTGGACTTGGAAATATTCTTGCTGCCTTTCAATCCTTGATGAATGAATTGAATGTTTCCAAAGGTAAATCGTCAGGGCTTGAAGCCAAAGAAATCGTCCAAAAATCAAGTTTTAATGTATTTGCAGTTTCACAAGGATCATTTCAAGTAGAGCTTGCGTCATCATTTTTTGATGCTGATCTCTTGGGTAATTCTATAGCAGGCGATGCTACGGATAAGCTTTTAAATTTAATCAGAATTGGAAGTAATGTAAATGATTTACAAAATTCTATTTTGACAGGCAATAAAAAAATAGCTGGTAAATATAGCACTTTCCTTAAATCTTTAATTACTTCTGGGACAGGAATTAGGCTTGAATGGGGTTCACCTACTATAAGCAGAGGCGGTTGTGTTGAAGCTAATCTTTTATTGCTTCATGAAACTCTTGAGGTAGTTAATAGGATTGAGTCTCTAGAAATAAGACAGATTGAAATTATAGGCGATCTCTTTAAAGTTGACAAAATTGGCTGGAAGTTTGGAATATCCGATCTTGGAACAAATTATTCTTATAAAGGAGATATCCTTGAGGAAGCTAAACCTGATGCCAGAATAGCAACAATCAGTAGAACATATAAAGCTTTAATTCGTGAAGTGCCTGAAATAATTCCTACAACCAACGAAACCAAGAAAAAACATCAACTTCTTGCCTTAAAAGTCTATGAATCTGCTAACGAACAACTTAAACTTCAATAAGCTTAGATTATTTGTTCTTGGAAAAAGGCTAAAAATCTAAACAACCCTACCAACGCAATAATACTTCTTTTATTAATCGTTTTCAATAGAGCGAAAATCATCGGGAGTATTACAATTAAATAGCATCAATGAAGGCGCGATCGCTATTTCAATTACTTCGCGATCGCTTAACCATTTTTGAAACGATCGCCCACCGTCTTCAATAAATTCCTTGAGAGAATCTTGACATTGCCAACGATAGAAACCGCATAGAGGTTCCCATTGCTTTTGCGAGTTCTCATCTACATAACGTGGTAAATTGGCGATCGCACTTTCAGGCAAATCTGTTAACTGATTAGCCCAAATTTGCAAAATATCAGCTTGAAGATTTGGTAAATCGCAAGCAAGTAATAAAATCCAATCAGCAGGACTAGCGATCGCCTGAATTCCTTGCCAAAAACCAACTAAAGCTCCATCAAATTGTTGATCTAATACGAGCGAAAATTGCGGTGCGTTTGGGGCGATCGCATTTTGATATTGCTCCTGACTTCTTGCTACTACATAAACTGAATCAGCGACTTGCAAAGCAGTTTGACAAGTTTTTAATAATAGAGTTTCACCGTTAATTTCTAATAAAGCCTTATCTCTTCCCATTCTTGAGCTTTTGCCACCAGACAGCACGATCGCAATAATTTTCATAAAATTTTTCTTGTTCCCCTCTCCTTTGCAAGGAGAGGGGTTAGGGGTGAGGTTAAATGAATTTAAGAATCTCTTGAGCAGTAATTGCCGAACGTTCCAGATGCGGAACATGACCGCTATTTTCAATCCAGACCAGTTTGTTATTGGGGATAATTGATTGGAACTTAGCTGCATCTTTTGTGC
Source organism: Pseudanabaena sp. CAN_BIN31 (assembly GCA_026785865.1). Classification (GTDB taxonomy): domain Bacteria; phylum Cyanobacteriota; class Cyanobacteriia; order Pseudanabaenales; family Pseudanabaenaceae; genus Pseudanabaena. The sequence continues at coordinate 15,722 of JAJAZG010000208.1, read as the reverse complement.
CGAGAATGCGATCGCGATCGCCCCAGAGAATTAGAGTATCTTGTTTTAAATATGCTAATTGCTTCGCAAAAGAACCATAGCCGCCGCTTTTGGTAAATGAGATTAAGGATTCACTCCACCGAGGCATGGCTAAATGGAGCGATGCACAAACCTCTGCGTCGGGTGTAACAAAGCTAGAATCAGCATAGGCTCTGATGCTCACGTCACGACGAACTTTAGGACTGCGTAAAAAATCTGTTGCCATGCGATCCAAAGGTGGAATCAAAAATTTACCCGCCGATGTGCCTTTTCGCATTCCTGCGCTACCAATCAGGATCAACTTTTTTACCACATCGGGATAGGTGAGCGCAAAGTCGATCGCGGCTGCACCACCCATTGATGCGCCGACTAAAATTATTGGCTTGGCGATCGCGGTTTTCCAAAAATAGTAAAGATGTTCTTTAATGAATTCAGGGCTAACTTGAAGATTGGGAAAACGTTCTGTTAAACCGAAGCCAAATAGATCCATCGCAAAAGTTTGATGCGAAGATGCCAGTTTTGGTAGTAGTCGGCGAAACTCAAAGAGAGAACTATCGAAACCATGCAATAGCAAAATCGGTGAATCTTGCTCGTTTTTAGCTAGCCCCTCACTGACATAGCTAGTCAAAATAAGTTCACTGGTGAAGCTTGTTGAGACTAGGCAAAATTGGATTTTATCAGCAAGATCGATGGAGATTGATTCGGTTAGTTGCGATCGCAGTTTGATAACTTCGGGCGGTAAATTCGACATTAATTTTCTAATTGGGAAGTTTGATCATTTGAAGGTTCTACAGGAACATTTAGGTTCATTTGCCTTGACTTATGCCAACCCATTTTCACCAGAGCCGCCCCCGTAATCGTGGCATAAAAAGGCGTAAAACCGAGAAAAAATAATAGAATTCCATACAGGCTACCCTGACCGCGAAAAATGGCGATAATAGCGATCGCGATGAATATAACTAAGACAACGTTTAATAAAATCCACAAAAGCGATCGCCACTTGCGTAATTGCCCCTTTAGCGATCGCATTTTCAAAAATTTAGAATTAGAAGATTTAGGTTGCTGACCATTCCATAGAACTAGCCACTGCAAAACCCCTAATAAGATTCCTGCCAAAACTAGCCATAGAGAATTAACCGCTAGTAGCGGAATGCGATCAATGATATTACTCTCCACAAAATAACCATCGGCATTAATTGCAAACCCAAATTGGGGTGTGTAAGCTAAACTTGTGGCGGCAAAACCAATCCAAGTCCAACCAAAAGCGCTCGCTAAAATCCACCATGCAGGAGCTTTAAGAAACCGCCGCAAGACAACATATTGCATCAAGCCCACAAATGCACCTACGACAATCGCTCCGCTAACAAGACCAGTTGACACAGCACAGTTGAGACTACCAAATCCTGTATCACAGATGCGGAGACTGATCAGGCGATCGCTTAAATAATGCACTCCTGCCAGACAAGCGGCCATTCCAAACATGCTACCAATCGCCGCACCAACTAGCGTCGCAAGTACCCATCGCCACCATAGACCTACAGCCGATAAAGCGCGTTGTTTTTGCATTTTTTTGGCATGGATTTCTAAATTAGCTCTTCTGTGACAATTCTACGCAAAATATCAGCAACTGTAGCCGCCATTCTCGCATCAATTTCCAATGATTCGCGCACAGGATCTTGAAAATTAAGGACAGCGCGTAAAGTCATATTCACCGATCGCAGTTTGGGTAAGGGCAGATCGTGGGACTTGGCAAGGCGATCGACAAACTGAATACAAGCTGTATAGGTAAGCTCAGTTTGTTTGCGTTGGTCACTGTAGCCAAATCCCATTTTGGAGATCACCACAGGATCACCAATAAAATATTGCAATCCTAAAGCCGCGATCGCGGCATCAACATATCGCGCCGTATCTTGTCCCATCGCATTAATCAGCGTGGTTAAGCTATGCCATTGGGCGTTAGGCAAGCGATTTGTCGGCGCGATGTGACGATGCCATGCAACTTGGGAAACCATCCGCGTCAAGTCATAAGCAGAGATCAAATTGTCGCCGCGATGTGGCTCTTTGACTCCATCGATCACCGTCTTTCCAGTCGCATCGCGCAAAATCGGCTGTTCAATATAGGGAGATTCACCATAGCGCCCTTGAAATGCGAGCTTTTGATTGCCAGTAATTTTTTTGAGCCAATCTTGCAACTCTAGAGGCGTGGTAAATTGCTTAAACATCGCCGTCAAGCCGTTGGAAGTAATACCGTTAGATTCATCATAATTACAGATACGCTGCGCCATTTCAGAAAATGTGCGGGGTGTTATTTTTCCCCGCGTATCGCCGATCGCACAATTAGCGATCGCTTGATTTGGTTGCACTTGATTAGCTTTACAAATGGTATAGAGCAACGGCAAAATTTTGGTAGAACTCCAAAATTGGACGTTGTTTAAAGGATTGCGCCCAATCCAACGGGCTAACATTTGTCCATTAACGACACTGCCAATACAGATGCAAGCTTCTTCAATGCTGCTATGCAAAAACTCTAAGCCGATGTTTTCAATATTGGGGATTACGCCGATCGCTGGGTAAGGACGAAACCGAACACGAATCTGCGAATCCGCCAGCATTGCAACTTCACCATAAGAAACTACATTTACGCCATCGGGCAAACTGGCGAGGCGATCAGGATAAGTCTTGATACTGGTTACTAAGGGTGATGGGACAAAGTTGCGATTTGGTAAACTTCGCACCGATCCCGCAATGCAACCATTAACGCCGCGATCAAGAAAACTGAGATGATTGGAGTCGGCTTGCCCCATGTTGACGCAAATATTTTGCGCGTTAATAAATTTTTGTAATAGGCGATCGCCTGTTCCGACAATTTTGAGCAAATGCCTAACAACCGCAGGGATCTGTAACAGGTAATTGCTAATTGCTCGCGAATTAGCATCCAAAATCGTATCGATACTGAGGGCATTGGCAAACTGCACAAAGGCTGCCTCAGATAATTTGCCATAAAGTCCGTCAACTTCCCCATCGTATAGCCCTAACTGTTGCAAATATGTTTGTGCTTTTGCCAACTCCTCAAACGAAAGTTTTACGTCTATCACTGCCATGAAATCTCTCTACCTAAAAACCCTTAGTCCCATATTCTATCGATAAGCTAGGCGATCGCGATGTATCGCAGGATATTCCCAATCTCAACGCCCAGATTCTTACAATGGTTTGCCAAAATTACCCATACCTAAATACAACTCAGCAACTTCGGGATTATTTAATAAATCTGCACCCTTGCCCGTAAATTCATCTTTGCCCAAATGCATCACATAACCGCGATCGGCGATCGCTAAAGCCTTACGCGCATTTTGCTCCACCAAAATAATTGATGTCCCCGATTGATTAATAGTTTGAATCAAATTAAAGATATCTTGCACTAATATCGGTGACAGCGCCGCCGAAGGCTCATCTAAGATCAATAATTTCGGCTCTAGCATCATCGCTCGTCCCATTGCCAGCATTTGCCGTTCGCCCCCCGAAAGTGTCCCTGCTCTCTGATTACGCCGCTTTGCTAACACAGGAAAAGCCTCGTAAATCTTATCTTTAACGGCTTTAATATTACCTTCGCGAGTATAGGCTCCCATGTCGAGATTGTCAGACACGCTCAACGATGGAAACACGTTAGAGACTTGCGGTACATAGCTAATTCCATGACGTACAATCTGTTCGGGTTTAAGTCCGATCAAATTGCGATCGCCAAATAATATTTCCCCCGATCGCACTGGCACTAAACCAAAAATTGCTTTTGCTAAAGTCGATTTCCCTGCCCCATTAGAACCAATCACGGTGACAAGTTCACCTTCATATACTGATAAATTTGCACCTTGCAAAATATCAACACCCTCCACATACCCCGCCACAATGTCACGGGCTTCGAGAATAAGTTGACTTGAAATTTGGCGATTAGGGCGATCGGTTGGCTCGGCAGATTGACTAGCGTTCATATTTGGATTTAATGGCTCTACGCCTAATATTACGCTAGATTACAGCCTATTTAGGGCAGATAATTTTTTGAAAGTGCCGCTTCGCGGCACTTTCAAAAAATTATCTGGGTTCTATGGCAGCGCAAAGCGCTGTAAGCCGATAAAATCAACACTCTAAATCAATCACAATCGGATAACTCGCATCTAGATCGGGTGGATTTTTGGCAAGATCGGCGATCGCCAAACCACACAAAGGATGAATCCAATCGGCGGCAATCTCGGCGAGAGGTAATAACACAAAGGCGCGATCGCACATGCGTGGATGTGGCAATACTAACTCTGGCGTATCGAGTCGGCGATCGCCATAAAGCAACAAATCTAGATCTAAAGTTCTTGCGCCCCAACGTTCGCGACGTTCGCGTCCAAAGATTTGCTCAGTATGCAAAAGTGTTTGCAAAAGCTGCATGGGCTGAAAATTGGTTTTTAAAATTGCACAACCATTTATATAGTCAGGCTGCGGCGCAGTATTTGGTAAGGTGATCGCCTTGGTACGATACCAACGAGAAATCCGAATTATCTCAATTTCGGGAATGCTCGAAAGTTGCGCGATCGCGGCTTGAACAATTTTTTTGGAGTCACCTATTTCACTGCTTAAGTTACTACCTAGGGCGATCGCGCAAAGCTCTGTCATGAATTTTCTATCTAAATAACTACAAAGACGCTGCATAACACCGTCGTTATTGAATCATACGATATCGATTTAAAGAAAATTGATCGCTAGTCTTGCTCATTATAAATTCTTGATATATCTCATCGTCCCAAAACTTCCTTGCGATGGATTAGGACATCGGCTCTAGCAAATTCTGGCTCATCAAAGCCAATTTCTTCCTTCAATGATGCTTGTAGTTCTCTAGCTTGCGACAAGTTCCCATCATCAATCAGTCTGAATAGGTTTAATAAACCATCTTTGATGGCTTGATTGCGTTTAGGTACGCCCATTTCGTCTTCGAGAATACGATTGCTATCTCTGCCATAAGTTCTAACGATTTCTGCTGTCACTCCTGTTTCTGTTTTCTCAAGTCGATAAATTTTGCCGTCTTTTACTTCGCCTAATACTTGTGGTGAGTGGGTTGTGATTATAAACTGGCAGTTTGGGAAGGTTCGCAGCAAGGCGGGGATCACCATGCGCTGCCATTTGGGATGTAGATGTAGTTCGATCTCATCGATCAAGACAACGCCGCTACCTTGTTCGGGTTTTTCCATGTCAGGATTTGCGATCGCCAGTCTTCGTGCTAAGTCGCCCACCATTGCTAATAGGTTTTTCTCGCCATCGGATAGTTGATTAATTGTAAGCTCTGTGCCTTGTTTGGTAACGGTCATGCGTAGTTCGGGACGGCGGCGAATTCGCAAGTCTTTAAATTCTGGTAAGAAGGTATATATTGCTTGGCGAACTGCTTCTAGTTGGCGATCGCGATAATCAGGGGTATCGCGAATTAATTCATTTTCTACTTCTTCTAGGATTTTAAACCATTCAAAAAACTCTTTAAATACAACTTGTCCGCCTGTAAAAGCGCGGTTATAAGCATCAAGAATGTTGTGATTTTTATCTTGTTGAGGATTTTGAGATTCTTCAAAAAGAATGTCTCGTTTAACTGAGTAGTGTACTAGTGTTGGTATTGTGGTAACAAGAGTTGGAATCGTTAGATTCTGAGTAAGATAAGATTCTTGTTTTTCTATTTCCAAAAGAGCCGATAGGCTAGATGGGTTTGCTTTGTACTTCCTGATGTGGTATTCAATATCAACTGAATTGAGAATGATGTCTAATCTAGCCTCAAGTCTTTCTGCGTTACCAATAGCAATATCGTCATCTAAAAAGATATTTTTAGATCCTCCAGACATAGCTTGAATAAAGTTGTCTTTATTTGGATATAATATCTTCACTTGCTCTGCAATATGATTTAGAAAAGCGGCTAGACAGTCAAGAGTACTAGATTTACCTGAGCCATTATCACCAATTAGAATGTTAAGTTGAGTATCAAAATCCAGAGTTAATTCTCTGATACCTCGAAATGATTCCATTCTTAATTTTTTTATCGTCATCATGTCATTTTAATTATTTTGATTAAATCATTTACTTGAGAACTTAAAACTGCACTTTCCTTAGTTGTTATTACTTGATCAAGTACTCCAAGATTCTTATATGTCAGCTTTTTCTCTTGCCAGTTTTCATCATATCGTTCATTCCCTAAAAGACCAAGATGTTCCCAATACCAGACCTTCCCATTATGTCTAATCGTAAAGTCTGGCTCTTTCCATTGCCTGTCGTTGTAATAAAGTTTTTCTTCATATTGAAAGTTAATATTTTCGCGATATAGGATATTAGCAATTATTACTTCTGATTTTGAACGAACCCAGATTTCATTTTCAGTTTTATGAATTTTATTCAGTAAATGCTTATTTACTCCTAAGTATTTACCAATTTCTTGATGTAATGAAGTTGAATCATCAAAATTATCAAGAAGATAAACGAGATAGTCTAAAAGATTATGTTTGTATTCTCTTTTATTTGCTGTTTCATTAATAATCGTTTCAAGTTGTGCATCAGTTAGATCTTTTTCTTTTGCTTCAATTATTAAACATTTATCAAAATTTTTCGCTAACGTTGCTTCATCGTCAACTAATGCTTTATAAGCTATATTAAAAAAATCTTTGCAAGTATATTTTAAGAATTCAGGTTTTAACAGCACAGGAATAATCATTCCTGTTCTTGAAGAATCGATAATTGATTTCAATATAGAATTTGAGTTTATTTTAAAAATTTTTAACCCAGTAAAACCTTTACCTTCTATTGTAATTACTCGGCAATTTAAGAAATAAGGTAGAACAGATTGTAATTCTTCTTCTGCAAAATATTGCAATGTTTTTTTGCCAATCTCGTTATTAGTTGCTCTTTTAAATAATTCTTTTACTTCTCCAGCTTTTGGAAATGATTTGTCGATATAGTGTGTTTTTCTTACCTGAATATTTTTATTGGAATAAAGTATATAAGCTGTAGCACCTTTCCCATCTCTTCCAGATCTTCCAATTTCCTGATAATACTGTTCAATAGATTCAGGTATCATAAAATGAATTACTGCCCGAATATTTGGAATGTCTATACCCATCCCAAAAGCATTTGTTGCAAAAACTAAATTAGTTTCCCCGTCTCTAAATTCACTAATAATTTTTTGTCTTTCTGCACTGCTCATATCTCCGTGAAAAGAAAGTGCTTTTAAATGTTTTTGATTTGCAATTTCACATAAATCTTCAACGCCTCTATTTTTGTATTTACGATACAAATAAACTAAGATTTTCTCATTAGAATGACTGTCTATTAGTTCCCAAAGACGTTCTTCTTTTTCGTCTTCATTTGATAGTTTTTCAACTTTTAAATTAATATCAAATCTTAACAATACGTTGTCTTTGAGAATTGAAGACTTTGGGATCTTAAAATCAGTCGTAATATCAATAAGCTCTTTAGGGTTTATTGTTGCTGTTAAACCTAAAATGATTGGCAATTTGTCTAAAAAGACTGAATCAAGAAAATTTGGGATATGTTTGTAAAATGGTCGAAAATCAAATCCCCACTGACTTATACAATGAATTTCATCAATTACGACTAATTTTATTTTGTTTTTCTGTAATGAAATACAATATTCAAAAAATCCATCTGTCGCCATTCTCTCTGGGCTTGCAAAAATAAAATCAGGATTAGATTCTCCTTTGGCAAATTTTTTTAATTGTTTCATTTGCTCTGAAGATGCTATTCCACTATGAATAGTCAAAACTTCAAAATCTTCTGCTTTCAGTTTTTCTGCCTGTTCATCAATAAGCGCTATCAATGGAGAAATAACCAAGCAGGTTCCTTCTAATGCCTTTGCCGCAACCCAATAAATTAGAGATTTCCCTCCCCCTGTTGGCATTATTGCCAAAGTAGAACCTTTATCAATAATTTGATTAATTACTTTCTTCTGAAATTCCTTTAAGGGGAATTCTTTTGACAATTTAGGGAATTTATTTTCAAAAACTTCTTGTGCGTTAGTAGTCATAATGATAATTCGTAGATTTTTGTTTTAAAAGATCGATTTCAGATTTATGACTTCTTGCAACAAATGAGAGAAAAGAATCAACTACAACAAACCTATATTCAGTAGAAAAACTCACTCCATTTTCTGTATATAGTTCCTTGAGCTTTTTAAAAATTCGCAGGGCATAAAAAGCAAATAAGCCGTAATGATAAAAATAATTTTGTTGAGTTGTTCCTTTTTCTACGTTTATCATAAGGAATTGAGAATCTTCCTTACAACCAAATTTTTTCTTGCTACTTAAATAATATAGCGCCCACACGGCTTCTCTGCTTCTATAGGGATATATCTCAGGGAAAAGTTTATAGATGAAATGGCTTTTTATACCACCGCCAATCACTCCATACACGATATAGTTTTCACCATCAAACTTACGGTATCCCAACCTATCATAAGTATCAATTTCTTCAAATCCGTTCTCTTCGTACCAATCATCGCGCAATTTATTTGCTAATTTGACAATATTAGAGATAGATGTAAATAAATCTCCTGCCTGTGCAGAATTGAAGTTTATTTTATATCTCTCAAGTTCTTTTGCTTGACTTTGTAATGTCTTGTTGATAATCGGAATTTGATTTTTTAAAACAGTGTTTTTGAAAGAGTTTACATCCTGTTCATATTCTTGAAGTGCTTCTAAGTTAAGAATGTCTTGATACTTTTGACGATTTTTTTCGTAGTCGTGTATGGATTCCCTCAAAAGCCTTTTTAAGATTTCCTTAGTGTTCTTTGTTTTACTTTGGGGTTTGGATGTTGAACCAAAGTGTGCAGCGAGTTTTTCAATTTCATTATCTTGTAGCGAATGCCCCCCTTCTGTATCGATATACTTCTGAAAGTAAACTGGTATAACCAGTTTCATCTCATTCCATACTTTATCAATATGGTCTTGCTCGTAGCAAATTTCCTCAACATTATCATTGTCATCATTATGATAATACATATTCTGGATTTAGCCTTTTAGCTAGTAGTTTTATTGACAAACAGGGCATTTTCAGAGGAAAGAACTTATATACACTGCCATACTACTTTTTTATACCATAAAAAGCCACAAAGCCTTTAGTCTATTATTCTAAGTGATCGCCCTTGATTCGCAAAACTGCAATAGATAATCGCTATTTGCCAGTGCGATCGCCTGTCTTGTAAGGTAAGTTAATAAAGTGTAACGCACTCAAGTTGTGGTTTAAGTCTCAAGGATTATGCGATCAGATCCTCTGAGCTGCTCCTACTAAATCTAAAACTACTCAAGATTTTTTCGCGAAATAAATTACATCGGGCAAATTTTCAAAATGGTCATCAGCAGTAATAAGCTTGACCTTTTCTTGCTGGGCTGTTGCATAAATAATTGAGTCCGCAAAGCTCAACTTATACTTTTGCGATAACTCAGAAGCAAGTAATGCTAGGGATTCTGTCAAGGGAACCACATTCGCTTGTTGCGTAAGTGCAATAACTTCCATCGCCAATACCTTATCTCGCTCACGGCAAATCCATTTGTGTAATTCATACTGTATGGAAGTAGGAACGATAAGATTTTGGAGATCGCTCAAATAGGGAGCGAATTCATCAGCCAATACCCCATCAATCAGCCACTCAATCCATCCGCAAGTATCAACAACAAACCTCATATTCTTTCACTGTGATCGCGTACATTGCTAATATTCGCTCCCTTTAAAACACCGCGCAATGATTGAATAGAAGGCTTAGGCACAAGCGTGATTGAATCACCTTGCAGTAAGATTGCAAACTTTTGTCCTGCCTTCAAGTTTAGTAAATCCCTTATTTCTTGTGGGATACAAACTTGATAATCTTGAGATAATCCAACTTCCAACATTTTTTACTCTACCTATCTTTAGACCTAATATTCCAAAATATTAAAAAATTCTCGCTGAAATATTGAGTATTCTAGCACTAACTCTCTTCACCTTTACTTACTCAATATGCTCAAGCATTGCAAAGTAATGACGCTGTGTGTGTTTAGCGATCGCCTGTCTTGCAAGTTAAGTTAACAAAGTGTAACGCACTCAAGTTGTGGTTTAAGTCTCAAGAATTACGCGATCGCCCCAATACGTCTCAACAGAATAAATAGCGATCGCCTTTAAATCATCCATCATAAAATCATTCGAGAAATGCTAAGCACAGTCACGCATTTGCATATTCTCTTTGACAACTTGCAATTCAATAGATTGATTGCTTTCAAATACTCCAGTTTCAATAATCGCTTTACATAATTTATCGATTACAGGAACTGAAACACTATTCCCAATCAATTTCATCCATTTTGTCCTTGTTTCTGGCAACTTAAAATCTTTCGGAAAACCCTGTATTAAGCAAGCTTCATTTTTAGTTATCCTCCTAAATTCTTTAGGATTATAGACTTCACTTATAAATTTATTTTTGAAATCATCGTGATTTGAAGCTTCTATGGTTTTCAAAGTTATAAAATCATTTGTATCGCTTGCTACTAGCGTAGGGAAAATATCAGAACTTGGCAAAAAGATACGGTTTACACCAAATAAACCTGTACTTATTTTAGTATTTTTAAAATCATAACGAATTTCATTACATTCAATAATACCTTTTTCTTTAAGAGATTCAATCGTATTTGTAATTGATATATTCTCTACTCTAAATATCTTTTGAGAGGTCAAAACATCAATAATAATATTATGGTCATTAGCGAATGAAAGTAAAAATTTCTCATCGATTGTTAAATGATTTATGTCATAATCCCTGACGATAAATCCATATTCTTCAGGTTTTAAAATTTCTAGTTTAATCAATCCATCAATTTCACTTTGATTGATTGACCGATCTAAATTCTGGAGTTGCACTAATGATAATGGATTGCCATCTAGCTCACCATAAAGACTTTTTCTTCTGTTTTTAAGCAATAGGAAACAAATATCTTTTTGTCGTTGATTAGCATCAAGAATATCCCATGAATGTATTGTTGTATGACCATTTCTCAGATCATTAAATAGAAAATAGTCATTAAATCCATTGGTATTAGAAAGGCTCATTGTTTGGGATTCAACAATATTACCAAACAAGTCCATCTGTACAATTTGGTTGGATTTTGATTGCTTAATCGCAATTCCTAGGATATCAGCAAGTTTTATTTTCTTATCACTAGGCTTTGGCAAGACAAATTTTTGAAAATAACTCTTTTCTCTAAACCCAATTATATATACACGAATTCTATTTTGAGGCACTCCATAATCAAACGAATTAACCACATAGTAATTAGCATGATATCCCGCTTGTTTAATTCTTTCTAAAATATAGGATAAAGCTTTTTTATTTCGAGGATCAACTAGTCCTTTTACATTTTCAAAAATAAATGCTTTGGGCTTAGATTGTTCGAGTAAACAAATTGTGTCATTCCATAATTGACCTCTATCATCATCAAAGCCTAGATTCTTACCTGCAATTGACCAACTTTGACAAGGAACCCCCGCAGTTAATATATCATGGTTCGGCAATTCTTTGATTTTGGTAATATCTCCTAAGTTATAACTAGCTTCAATTTGAAAGTTATCACAATATGTATTTATTGCATCCTTATTGATTTCACTAAAGCCCAAACAATGACCACCATTATTGCTTAGTGCCATTTTGAATCCGCCAATTCCAGCGAAAAGATCAATAAAGGTAAATCTAGTATTATGCATCTGATATATTTTGATTAAGCTTGCTATTTTAAAGAATATTCTTCAAAGTCTTCAGGGGGGGCAACTCCTAAAAATTCTCGATAAATGCGTTCTCGATAGTCTTTCCCTAATGAATTGATTTCCTTAATAAAGTTACTGTAGGTTCCTTCACCTCCAATCAAATTCCAAAATTCGTCGCCTATTAATACCGAGCCATCCTCATGCATATTAAACCATCTCATCGGAAAACTCCATTTATAATCTTCTTTTTTACCGTAAGGATTGTAGGGTAAAGCATAATATGCATAATCAACAACTTTTGATTCCATTGCCAAAAGCTTAAATAATTTCTCTTTACTAACTTTTGTTTGATCGCTATTGGGTAATGGTGCTTTTAGCTCAAATGCATAACGTATGCCACTTTCTTGATTATGTATATAAATATCACACACAACACTTACAGGAATAAGATTACCGCCACCAGCCTGAATATAGGTTAACTCTTGATTCCAATTAGGTTTAATTTTATCTTTACCTTTGCTATGTTCTAATTTATTTAAAATCTCTTGAATTCTTCTCAGGCTTTCTTCTCTAATTGCACCATTAATTTCATATCCCATTTGACAGTTACCATGAGATTCTAGAGCTACAACTTGGGCAAGTTTTTCCCATAGAGAACCAAATGGAGTTACAAATCGTCTCTCAAAGTGTGAGCCTTTAAAAATTTCGTCAGGTACTAATGCTGCATAGAGAGGCTTGCTAGATCTATGCTTTTCTTTGATAAATGGATCAGAAATCAAAACCCGTTCCATTACTTTCCCCATCATTTCAGACACAACTTCTTTGATAGCTTTTGCGATTCTTTGCTGCTTATCCATATTAATTTCACTACTTTGACACATAAATTTAAATTTTAACACTAGCTAAGTTACATCACCCTTGGTTTGAGAAACTGTAATAGATAATTGCTAGTTGCCAGCGCGATCGCCCGTCTTGTAAGTTAAGTTAACAAAGTGTGACGCACTCAAGTTGTGGTTTAAGTCTCAAGGATTATGCGATCAGATCCTCAGAGCCGATCTTGCTAAATTTAAAACTACTCAAGACTTTTTCGCGAAATAAATTACATCGGGCAAATTTTCAAAATGGTCATCAGCAGTAATAAGCTTGACCTTTTCTTGCTGGGCTGTTGCATAGATAATTGAGTCCGCAAAGCTCAACTTATACTTTTGCGATAACTCAGAAGCAAGTAATGCTAAGGATTCTGTCAAAGAAACTACATTCGCTTGCTGCGTAAGTGCAATAACTTCCATCGCCAACTCCTTATCTCGCTCTCGACATATCCATTTGTGTAATTCATACTGTATGGAAGTAGGAACGATAAGATTGTGGAGATCGCTCAAATAGGGAGCGAATTCATCAGCCAATACCTCATCAGTAAGCTACTCAATCCATCCGCAAGTATCAACAACAAACCTCATATTCTTTCACTGCGATCGCGTACATTGCTAATATTCGCTCCCTTTAAAACACCGCGCAATGATTGAATAAAAGGCTTAGGTACAAGCGTAATTGAATCACCTTGCAGCAAGATTTCAAACTTTTGTCCTGCCTTCAAGTTTAGTAAATCCCTTATTTCTTGTGGGATACAAACTTGATAATCTTGAGATAATCCAACTTCCAACATTTTTTACTCTACCTATCTTTAGACCTACTATTCCAAAATATTAAAAAATCCTCGCTGGAATATCGAATATTCTAGCACTAGCTCTGTTTAAGTCTCAAAGATTACGCGATCGCTAAACTACATCTATATGGCATTGTAACCACTGTAAAAATTCTTCACGCTCCATTTCCTCTGAAGCGATCGCCAATACAATTCGCTCTTGTTCATCTGCCAAATCGTTGATTTCTATTCCATTTAAAACCAGAAAAGTTTCCATAACCACATGACCCATGCCCTCAATGATAGATATCGCATTACGCTAGTGGATGATCGTAGTCGTCATCTGGATCTAAATTTTGATGTTCGCTGCGGCGAGACTCGCGACGATAGCGTTTTTTGAGTAGTCTTGGTTCCTGCTGTTGCTTGCCATCACTGGCATCTTTTACTTTGACCGAAGCATCAGCATTAGCCGTATTTTTTAGCTTTTGATGATAGGCGATCGCCTCTTCTAAGTACGCCATGTAATGTTCATAGCGCTCCCAATCACCACGCACCACACAGTTTGGCTCATCACGGCGATGCAAACAATTATTAAAATGACAAACATCTCCTAAAGCCAATCTTTGTCTAGCTTCAGGAAAACAATCGGCTAATTCTTGCGGGGTCACGGTCAAGTCTGGTTGCAGAAATCCAGGAGTATCGGCAAGATAGCCACCCGCAGGTAAGGCAAATAACTCCACATGTCGAGTGGTATGTCGCCCATGTCCTAGTCGTTGCGAAACTTCGCCGACACGGATTTGTAAGCTGGGAATTAATAGATTGATCAGGCTCGACTTGCCTACGCCTGAAAGCCCTGCAAGTACAGTTACACCTGTTTGTAAATGTTGGGCTAGCTCTTCAATCCCTTGCTGGGTATAAGTACTAATCGCAATCGGTGGATATCCCCAAGACTTTAAGCGATCGCACCATGCGTCCCAAACTTGATCGCTAACTAAATCGCGTTTATTTAAACAAAGCAAAACATCAACCTGAGTACTTTCGGCTTTAACTAAAAAGCGACTGAGTTGATATGGCTCCAGACTTGGCTCGGCTAAGGAAAAAACTAATAAGATGCGGTCAACATTTGCCACGGTCGGGCGATCAAGCAAATTACGGCGCGGCGCTACTTCTGATATCGCTCCGCGTCCGCCTTGCCAATCTGGTTCCTCAATCGTGACGCGATCTCCTACACAGATTTGCTGTCCAATTTTTTTCAGTCGAGCGCGACGGGTGCAAAGCAATTCATGAACAAGCTGACTAAATGTTTGCCCATGTTCATCAAATAGATCCAAGCAAAAAGCTTGATCCAACATGACCCGATAAAAGTTGGCTTGTACAGCCAAGACTGTACCTGTCAACATAGGACAACTTGCATCATACTTTTTGGACTGTTAAAGCAAAAAAGCGATCGCGTTCTTCGATCCCTTTGACCAGATGACCATCAGAAATCAGGCTATTAGGAACCTGCTCAATTGGTTCACCGCCATCTAGCAAAACTTCTAGCAATTGACCTGTTTCTAGCTTTTCTAAGTGTAATTTTGCTCGCACAAAACTAAGCGGACAAGGAACACCGCGTAAATCGATTGACTTGATTACTTGAATGCACATATGTCTCTTTAATGTCTCGT
This sequence comes from Pseudanabaena sp. CAN_BIN31, assembly GCA_026785865.1. Classification (GTDB taxonomy): domain Bacteria; phylum Cyanobacteriota; class Cyanobacteriia; order Pseudanabaenales; family Pseudanabaenaceae; genus Pseudanabaena. The sequence goes on along the minus strand of JAJAZG010000208.1, from coordinate 641 downwards.
TTATTTAATTTTTAATTTTTGGTTTTTAGGATGAGAAGCACTCATCCTAAAAATTTTAATGATTGCCGAATAGACCGCCTAGAATGTCACCGATACCACCTTTAGCTGTGTTACCAAACTGCTTTTCTTTAAGTTTTTCGAGTGCTTCTCGCTCCTCATTACCAATTTTGGTGGGAATATCAATCTTGATTCTGATTAAATGATCGCCACGCGCAACAGGATTGCCCAGCTTCGGCACGCCTAGCCCTTCTAGGGTCAAGATTGTGTCTGACTGCGTACCTGAAGGAATCGTGAGTGGCTTCTTGCCATCGACAGTATTGATTGCGATCTTGTCACCCAAAATTGCTTGCAAATAGCTAATCTTGAGTTCCGACAAAATGTTAATGCCTTCGCGCTCAAACTCGTTGTCTGCTTGAACGAATAAATAGACATAAAGATCGCCAGAAGGACCGCCGCGCAATCCTGCATCACCTTCATTGGATACACGCAATCTTGTGCCGCTATCGACACCTGCGGGAATGGTGATTTTTAGCTTTTTGGTGACTTGATTTAGTCCTAAGCCGTTACAGCTTTCGCACTTATCCTCAATGGTTTGCCCCGTGCCGTTGCAAGTGGGACATGCCGAAACTTGAGTAAAGCTG
>JAJAZG010000207.1 GCA_026785865.1 Pseudanabaena sp. CAN_BIN31 | reverse complement strand
GCGTGCGCCACAGCTTTTTGGGTTTTAAGGTTTCTTTTGCCTAGCTACTTATTATTTCCGATGATTATGAAGCAAGTGTGAAATACTCGCTAGAAATGCTGTTGATTAGATTAAGTTTCATTGCAAAGGACAGCATTTCATCATGGCTTCATTTTCTTAGATTAATTTGAGAACATAGCATTAAGCAAAAATCTATGAACTCTCAAAATTCTCAAAACTGCAAAAGACCACTCTGGGGAATTGCTAGCATTTTATTTGGTAGCGCCGCCGTTATCGTTGCTGCTACAAATGTTGCTACCCCAAGTGTTGTCAAAGCAGAGCAAATACCATCGAGATCGCGTAATTCGACAATTACAAGTCAAATGATGCCTAGTAAGATGATGCCTCAGCATGACATGATGGTAGCAGGAGAGAAAACTGATCGCCATTTTATCGAAATGATGATTTCGCATCATGAAGGTGCTATGAAGATGTCAGATCTGGCGCTCAAACGTTCTAAACGTCCTGAAATTAGGCAGCTTGCTGAGTCAATTAAGAGCGATCAAACTCGCGAGATCGCGCAAATGAAATCTTGGTACAAGCAGTGGTATGGCAAATCAGTTCCATCTGCTATGACGATGATGAATCATGGCGACATGATGGATATGAAGAAACCAATGGAAATGCCAATGACAAAACCAATGGGAATGCAGAACATGATGGCAGCCGATCTGGTAGCTCTAGAAATGACTCCTGATTTTGACAAAGCCTTTATTAAAGCGATGGTTTCCCATCACAAAATGGCTCTGATGATGTCCAGCATGGTTATTGATAGCGATCGCCCTGAAATGCGAACACTCTCGACGGCGATCGCGCAAGCTCAAAGTACGGAAATCGAACAGATGCGGCAGTGGTATAAAACTTGGTATAAATAATCAAAATATGCGAGTCTTATTAGTCGAAGATGAGATTGACTTGGGTGCTGCTATCCAGCGCAGTCTCAAGCAGGAGAAATATGTCGTTGACTGGGTACAAGATGGTAGAGAAGCATGGAATTATCTAGATCGACAGCCAACAGAATATGGAGTAGCGATTTTAGATTGGATGTTACCACATCTTTCAGGATTAGAACTATGCAAACGTTTACGCAAGGATAAAAATCCCCTTCCTGTATTAATTCTCACGGCTAAGGATCGGATTGAAGATCGTGTAGAAGGGTTGGACGCAGGAGCTGATGACTATTTGGTTAAACCCTTTGGCATGTTGGAGCTATTGGCGCGTTTAAGGGCATTGCAAAGGCGATCGCCTCAAATTCAATCTACGCAGTTAGCGATCGCCAATCTCGTTCTCGATTATAATAATTCCACAATTACCTCACAAGATGGGAATGGCAATTTCCATAGCATTCAACTCACTGCTAAAGAGTTTCAACTTTTAGAATACTTCATGCAACATCCCAATCAGATCTTGACTCGCGATCAGATTATTAATCGTCTTTGGGAAATCCAAGCCGAGCCAGAGAGTAACGTAGTCGCCGCCCAAATTCGCCTCTTACGCCGTCGCTTAGCAGAACATGGGCATGAAAAATTAATTGAAACCGTTTATGGTTTAGGTTATCGCCTCAACGCCCCCCATGAATCAAAATAGTATTTTTTTAAAAGCTCAAGTATCCTTAGCTATCTGGTATGCAGGTGTGATGGGGGTAATTTTGAGCTTGTCTGGATTTGGAGCTTATCAGGTGATGGCTCATGCTCACTGGCAAGGAGTAGACCAAAAGTTATTAGCGGTCTCTGGTAATCTCCATGATGCTTTGGAAGCAAATTTGCAACAATCTGGACAGATTGATGCAAATGTCCGAAAAATTTTACCTAATCTCTGTATTACTGGCATAAAATGCGAATTAGAAAGCAATCGCCATGTTTTGGGGATTACGCAGCAAGAAGGCTACTACATAAGACTGCTAGACCCTTCAGGACAAGTAATAGCAACAGTTGGTCGTCAATTAGAAGGAATTCCATTTAGCCCTAAAGAAACGGCTTGGCAAACTTTAGAAGATGGGAAAGGGAACCGCTATCATCAAGTTTCGTTATTGCTAAAAAACAACCTTGGACAGTCTTGGGGCTATATGCAAGTAGGGCGATCGCTCCAAGATTATGACAAACATCTGGATGAGTCAAAGCTTGCTTTACTAACAGGATTACCGATCGCATTTTTATTAGTCAGCATTGCTAGCTGGTACTTATCAGGTAGAGCGATGCGTCCTGTCTATGCTTCCTATCAACAAATCCAACAATTTACCGCTAATGCTGCCCATGAAATCCGCACGCCTCTAGCTTCGATTCGCGCCACAGTGGAATCAGTTCTCATGAGTGATGTAGTTTCAGAATTAGAATCGCGGGAAACACTCCAAACCATTGATCGTCAGACAATTCGACTGTCTCAATTAGTCCAAGATTTACTAATGCTGTCACGCATGGAAGTACAGGTTCCTAATCAACAACAGCAATCTTGCTGTCTTAACGATATTCTGAGCGATTTAGTTGAAGAAGTAGCGGCGATCGCGATGCAATCAAAAATCGATCTCCATCTGCAAGTTCTAAGCGATTCCCCTATCTACATCACAGGCAATGAAGAACAAATCTATCGCCTAATTTTTAATGTTCTCATTAATGCCATTAATTACACTCTAGAAGGTGGCAAGGTTCAAATATTTTTAGAACAAAGCGATCGCATTGCAGTCATTCGGATTGAGGATAATGGTATTGGCATCGCTGAAGCAGATTTACCGCATATTTTTGATCGCTTTTATCGCGCCCACAGCGATCGCTCTCGCAAAACTGGCGGAACTGGGCTGGGGTTAGCGATTGCCATGGCGATCGCTAAGTCGCATCAGGGCAATATCCAAGTAAAAAGTGAACTTGATAAGGGCAGTATATTCATAATTCGATTAGGACTTTAGCGATCGCCTGTTTACACATTAAGTAACTGGGCAAAAGAAACCTTTAAAACCCAAAAGGCTGTAGCGCACGCTGTGCGTGCGCTACAGCTTTTTGGGTTTAATTATGCTTGCCTACTTACTGGGTATGGCGACTAGGCAAATGGACAAATAATCTAAAAACCTATGCCCCAAGGAGAATATAGTCTATTGCAAGGTACACTTTTTGAAAGTATTAATCAAATTACAAGGTCTAGTCAGAGTTCAAAACTTTTTGGAGATATTTTTGTGTGAGAGAAGTTCAGAATGATAATAATTACAAATCGAAAGGGAAGAAGTATTTTAATTACTTGTCAGCAATACCATTAGCTGTCACATTGATTGCCCTATCTAGTGTAGAAAGTTATCTAGTGCCTCAGTCACAAAACAAGGCGATCGCCTCAGAAATAGGCAGCACTCAAAAACGAGACAAGTTAATTATTGGGGTAAAAGATAATTTGCCGCCGCTAGGATTTCGCGATCGCAATGGCAACTTGTCAGGTTTAGAAATTGATATCGCGCGTGAGTTAGCGAAAGAGCTAGACATTCCGCTTGAGTTGAGACCCTTAAAAAATCGCGATCGCCTATCCGCATTACAAAATAATCAAATTGATCTGGCGATCGCCCAAATTACCGTTACTACCAATCGATCGCGCCTAGTTGATTTTTCTTTGCCCTACTACACCGACAGCACGATCGCGATCGCTAAGCGTGGCACAACTTCTCAAGAACTCAAACAACCTGTAAATATCAGTGTTCTCAAAAACTCTGCGGCGATCGCGGTGATTCAATCGCAATTTCCAAAAGCCGCCATTATTGGCGCAAATACCTATGCAGATGGTTTAGGGGCTTTGCAATCTGGCAAAGTTAAAGCTTTTGTCGGCGATCGCAGTAGTCTCGCGCAATGGCTCAAGGATCATCCTGATTATGAAATTATTGGGCAACCTTTGGCAGTTCATAGTTTAGCGATCGCCTTACCGCGTGGTTTACAACATTTAGATTTACGCGATCAGGTCTTTGATATAGTTGAAAAATGGCGCAAAAATGGCTGGCTCAAAGAAAGAGCTAGCTATTGGAATTTATGAAAAAATATCAGTGGCTATTTTTATCTCTATTTTTGGTAGGTCTTTTAGCAGCCTGTGGTATTTCTAGCCGACAAAATCCGATTACATCAGCCCCTGCCGTGCCAAAAAGTGCGCCTATTACTTTGACGATATCGGCGGCGGCAAATCTCAACTCCTTAGCCCCAGAAATTGGCAAACTATGGGAACAGCAAACTGGCCACAAGGCTCTATTTAACTTGGGGGCGACTACTAAACTCGCCCAGCAAATCGAGCAAGGTGCTGCGGTAGATCTATTTGCCGCCGCCAATAAAAAAGCAATAGAAGATCTCGATCAAAAAGGGCTAATTATTTCTGAGACGAAAAGAGTCTATGCAATCGGAGCGATCGGAACTTGGCAGAGACAAGATAGCCCGATCAAAATTAAAACCCTCCAAGACTTACTCAATCCTAAGATCAAACGAATTGCGATCGCCAATCCAGCCACGGCTCCCTACGGTATTGCCGCAAGAGAAGCCTTGCAGTCAGCAGGAATTTGGGAGCAACTCCAACCCCAAATAATTTTGGGTGAAAATATTACTCAAGCGCAACAGTATGTAGAAACAGGAAATGTCGATGTGGCGATCGTTGCCCTCGCAAACACGATCAATAAATCTGGAAAATGGACTGCCATTGACAGTAAACTCCATAAGCCCCTTGAGCAGATGTTAGCGATCCCCAAGAATGTACCGCACCCAAAGGAAGCGAAGCAATTTGCTGACTTGATCGCTAGTCAAAAAGTACGCGCCTTAATTCAGAAATATGGCTATCTATTGCCGTTGGAGTCAGAGAGTCGGTGATTTGGCAAGGAATTTGGTCACCGCTAATTTTGTCTTTACAGGTGGCATTAGTCGCTAGTACTAATGTATTGATTATCGGTTTGAGTCTAGGCATCTGGCTAGCCAAAACAAAATTTTCAGGGCAACTATTAGTTTCTACTTTTCTTAACTTACCCCTTGTTTTGCCGCCTAGTGTTGTCGGTTATTTTTTGTTGATCGGGCTAGGACGGGGCAGCCCGATCAAAGAATTGCTGGGGATCGATCTGCTCTTTACTTGGCAAGCAGGAGCGATCGCCTCAGCAGTTGTTGCCATGCCACTGATGGTGGAATCGACTAGAGCTGCGATCGCAAATGTCGATCCTGAACTAGAAGATGCGGCTCGTGTCTGTGGTTGCTCAGGATTAGATTTGCTTTGGCACATTACACTTCCGCTTGCCTATCGTGGCATTTTGGCAGGATTTGGGCTAAGTGTGGCGCGAGGATTAGGAGAATTTGGCGCAACTCTGATGGTTTGTGGCAGTATCCCTAGCCGTACTCAAACCTTGCCCCTTGCTATCTATGATGCAGTCCAGTTGCAAGAATATGGACTTGCCAATGTAATGGTACTAATCATGACTGCGATCGCTTTTGTGCTGCTATTTGTTGTGAGGATGCTAGAACAAAAAAATTCAGCTAATCGCTAAATTATTGGCGATCGCCTGTATAGCCAGATGCGGTTGCTAATTCATCTAAACTGCGTTCACCAGAAAGCATTTTGCCATTGATCTCCCAAGTCGGAAATCCTGTAATACCTTTTTGCTGACATAGCTCAGTTTGCGGGTTTACACCCTTAGAATCGCATTCAATATAAGGGACTAACTTCTGCGCTTCACCAAATTGTTTTTTCTGATCTATACAATGCGGACACCAATAAGCGCCATACATCTTGGCATTAGTTACGGTCAAGTGTTGCGCTAAGCGTCCTGCAAAAGAATTACTCTGAGCCGCGATTTTACCTTGGCTAGCGTAAACTCCTACAGTTCCAGTCAAAGTGACGATCGCCACGATTGCGCCTGTAAAAAATAACTGACCAACATCTTTCCAAGAAGTCCCAAATACTGTGAGAGTCCAAATGGTCGCCATAGCGACTGCCGAAGAAATGCAATAGAGGCAAACCTGCGGCTGTCCGCCAATACTGCCTGATGCGAGAAGATACATCAGGTATCCACTAAAGACAAAGGTTGACGAAGCCACCATAAACATCAAAAAATTGGCTAATTCCTTGATTTGTGACTGGGCTTTAGGATTATCCCGTTTTAGTAACAATGGCAAACCTGCTAAAAGCCCCAGTGTGAGATAGCCCAAGGCTCCAAAAATGGTTAGGGGAATACCAAAAACTTTGGCATATTCACTACTTAGGACTAAGTCACAGCCACTACCTTCAACATTACAGAGTGCAACTTTTTGTCCAAAAAAGTGAGTTACGGTCAAATAAGTTACCAAAGAAAAGCCAAATAGTGACAAAGCGACGATCGCAGGGCGCGACCACCGATGCAACCAAGGCTCAGTTTTTTTTCGCATAGCTGTTCCTGACAATTTATACCTACCTGATCAAAAAAATTTAGCGTTTATGACAGTGCTTTGCACTGTCATAGATATTTATAGATTTTACCCAATTGGTATAGATGGCGATCGCAATATTTGCTCTTCAGCAAAATGCTTATTTTTTTTATTGGCAATATCTAACCGCACGGCATCGACAAAACGACTAACCCGAATCGGATCGATCGCCTGTTGAATTTGACCATTACGCTTGAGTGAACTAGAGACGATTACGCCGTCAGCATATTCCATCAACTGCGGCACGTTCTCCCATGTTGCACCAGAACCAACAAACAGAGGCGTATCACCACAGGCAAGTTTTGCTTCCTTAAGATCCTCCGATGTCGGTGGATGCCCCGTCGCCCACCCCGATAAAATCACCGCATCGGCAAGCCCGCGATGAATCGTATCGTGAACTGCGGCAGAAATTTGCGGCACTGACATTGGCTGAGCATGTTTCACCAAAACGTCAGCAAATATTTTTACATCTGAGTCTAGCTCACGGCGATAGCGCAAGAGCTTGTAAGCATCGCCTTCGATAATGCCCTGATCAGTAGCCATTACGCCCATCAAGACATTGACCCGAATAAACTTAGCGCCAACACAGGATGCGATCGCCAGCGCACTATGTCCATCATTTCTCAGGACATTTATGCCAACAGGAATACCAACCATCTGCTTGACACGATGCACAATCAGACTCATGGCACTGACCACCGCAGGATCGACGCGATCTTTGGTAAACGGAGCATCAAAAAAATTCTCGACCATGATTCCATGCACCCCACCTGCGGCGAGTGCGGTCGCTTCCTGTTCTGCGCGATCGATGACCTCTCTAAGGCTGCTCCCCCAACGCGGCGAAGTAGGTAACGGCAAAAGATGGATGACCCCAATTACAGGTTTTGGTGTATCAAATAAACTATTTAAATCCACATGCGTGACGTTTATAAAAATTTGGGTAAAAAGCTGAGTTGCTAGCTCTTAATTTAACTTGATTTTGAGTGCATAATCTTATCGTGAATTTGATCGAGTCACTATCTATTTCTGACGATAAGCCCATAAAGTAGAGAGGGCGCAAATTTTTCTGTCTACTTTATGGGCTTATTAACTATGGTTCACCCCACTGATCCCACAAATATTTCTACAGATATTTTAATTCTGTCCAATGGCCCTGGCGAATTGACGACATGGGTATACCCTTTCCTTAAGGCTTTAGCAATAGTCCAAAGCTCGCCAACAGAAAGATCGCAGACAGAAAAATCTAAACCACAATTTCGGATCTCGATCGCCTTATCGCCTTGTCGAAATGGCAGTGGGCAAGAAGCGCAACTGGCGAAAAGTTTTCCAAATGTTGATCGGGTCTTGGATCAGGATCAATTTTTTGATTTTTTATTGTGGGGAAAAACACCTAACTGGAAATGGGCAAAACAGGGGATCGTAATTTTTTTGGGTGGGGATCAGTTTTTTACCGTGGCGATCGCCAAACGACTGGGTTACAAAACCTTAATTTATGCGGAATGGGAAGCAAGATGGTATCGCTGGGCGGATCTTTTTGCTGTCCGCAATCAAGCGATCGCTAATAAAATCCCTGCCAAATTTAGATCAAAGGCAACGGCGATCGGCGATTTAATGGTTGATCGCGCAGAGTCAGATTTACCAATTGTCTCTGACTCTGGGCTGCGAGTTTGTTTTTTGCCAGGTTCCAAAGGACATAAATTGCAAATCGGTGTGCCTTTAGTGGTGGCGATCGCCGATATTCTCCAGCAAAAGCGCCCCGATCTTGATTTAGTGATCGCCCTTGCGCCAACGACCACTCCCGAAGCCCTAGCTAAGTATGGACAAATTAGCTTTCCTACGCCCGATAGTGATGGATCGACGGCAATTTTGGCGGATGGCAACTTGCTCACCGCTAAAGGTACAGTTATCAAGATTCATCAAGAATTCCCCGCCCATGAAATGCTCAAAAGCAGTCAAATCTGCATTACAACCACTGGCGCAAATACTGCCGAGCTTACCTCCCTAAATTTGCCGATGATCGTCCTATCACCCACTAATTTTATTGACATCCAAGTGGGATGGGATGGGGTGCTAGGTTTACTCGCAGGTACACCATTATTGGGTAAAATTTTCGCAAAATCAATTAATTCTATTCTGATCTCGCAAATTCAAAAAAGAGGTCAGTTGCTAGCTTGGCCAAATATCTGGGCAGGCGAAGCGATCGTGCCAGAGATTTTAGGAGAAATTACGCCAACTGAAATTGTTAACCAAATTTTGTTTTATCTCGATCACCCTGATGAACTCGCAAAAATGCGCGATCGCTTAAAAAAAGTATGTGGAGAAGCAGGCGCAGCCACTAAACTCGCCGAAATAGTAATCAACGCGATTTAAATTGATCTAAAAAAAGCCTCGCATCGCGAGGCTTTTTTCTAGCTAACTGCTGCCGTAGGAGGATAACAAACGTTTGTACCACCTAAGCCACAATATCCACCAGGATTTTTGGCAAGGTATTGCTGATGGTAGCCCTCAGCATAATAAAACTCACCAGTATCACAAATCTCCGTTGTAATGCCCTGTTTCATCCCTGAAGCCTTCAGCGCATCTTCATAGACTCTGAGTGAGTCCTCAGCCAGTTTTCTTTGGGCATCATTGTAAACATAAATACCCGAACGATATTGCGTCCCCTTGTCATTACCCTGTTGCATTCCTTGGGTCGGGTTATGCGATTCCCAAAAAACTTTGAGCAAATCGGCATAGCTAATCACTTGGGGATCATACACAACCAGCACAACCTCGTTATGCCCCGTCTTTCCCGAACAAACCTCTTCATAAGTCGGGTTAGGCGTTAACCCTGCGGCATAACCCACAGCCGTGATATAAACGCCTTTCTGTTGCCAAAACTTACGCTCCGCTCCCCAAAAACATCCCAAACCAAAAACGGCTGTTTCCATACCTTCAGGAAAAGGTGGTTTTAGCGCATTACCATTTATAAAATGATGCGAGGCAGTCGGAATTGTTGAAGATCTTCCAGAAAGAGCTTCTCCCGCAGTAGGAAGTGTTAACTTTTTGCCGAGTCCAAATAACATATGCTCACTCAAAAAATCTATAAATGTTTACATATATTTATTATGCATTTATCTCAAAAAGAATCAGGGGCTTTAGCCCCTTAATTAATCGATCAGCTTCGTGATTTTAAGTTAGACCGCTAAATGCAGGAAAGCGGTCTAACTTAAAATCCAGTGAATCATCATAAATGGTCAGTATCTCAGGTTTGCATCGCTTAACCATTACAGCTAGCCCTTTAGAACCTTCTACTTCCAAATCTTCGATGTAACCGATTTTGGCAATATTAGCTTCAGACTCGCTGACAAAGGGGCCAAAGTAATAGGTACAACGAGGTGAATCAGTGACAATTTCGATCCACACAGCCAAGCCCAAGGTTTCGAGAATTGATGTAAAAATGTTTTTAAACAAGTTACTACCCATGATTTTACGTAGCTAAAATGAATACTTTTAGGTAAATGATCGAGTTTTTAACTCAAATCATTTACCTGTGCCTATATAAATTAAAACATGACTTCAAGACAAATTGTTCAGGTTTAACGTATTCACCCAACGTTGTCTAAAAATTTCATACAGAGCCATTCCTGTCGCAACTGATGCGTTTAAGCTCTCCACTTTTCCTTCTAAAGGTATAGATACAAGGAAATCACAGTTCTTTTGAACCGAGAGGCTTAAACCTTCGCCCTCTGCCCCAATGACTAGAGCGATCGCCCCAGAAAACTTGGTTTTGTGAATGGCACTACCAGAATCGGTCATCGCTCCGTAAACCCAGAAACCTGCTTCTTTGATTTTCTCAAGGGCGCGATTCAGGTTAATTACACGAGCGATCGGCAAGGTCTCTAACGTACCTGCGGCGACTTTGGCAACGGTGGAGGTGATCCCCGCAGCACGACGTTGGGGAATCACAAGGGCTTGCGCTCCAAGGGCAGCAGCAGTGCGGATGATCGATCCTAAGTTCTGGGGATCGGTAATTCCGTCAGCGATGACGATGACTGGCTGAGTAGATTTTTCTTTAGCACTGGCGATCAATTCATCAAGGTCAGCATAGACATAGGCGGAAACCTGAATGGCAATGCCTTGATGTCTGCCATTATCGGTGATGTGGTCGAGGCGCGTGCTATCAACTTCATCGACAACGGCTCCTGCGAGCTTGGCGGCATTAATCAAGGGCAAGAAGTCGGGAGCATAACGCAATCTTGCAGTCACCCAAACACGATTAATGCTGCGATCGCTATTTAGGGCAGCTTCAACTGCATGACGACCATAGACAATGTCGGGATTTTCGGGATTATGAACTGGTGGAACAATTCCTAATTCACCATCGGGATCAACATGGTGATCGACATTATGCGAGACGGGCGGTAAGGAGCGTCGCTCAAAGTTGGGAACTGATGCGCGATCGCCAAAGTTGCGATCGCGATCAAATTTACGATCGCCAAAGTTGCGATCAGATCCACGATCGGGGCGATCGCTTCGTTCAAATTTTTTATCGCCGAACTTTTTATCGCCGAACTTCTTGTCACCGAATTTTTTATCACCAAACTTCTTGTCGCCAAATTTCTTGTCGCCAAACTTTTTCGCGATCGGCTTTTCAAAATTGCGATCGGGTCTTGGCTCAGAATATCTTGGCTCAGAGTAAGAATCAGCGCGTTTTTCAAAGCTCTTTTCAGGACGGCGATCGCCATACTTAGAATCAGAGCGATTGTCAGAACGGCTATCAGAGCGCTTGTCAGAATATTTGTCTGATTTCCCTGCATATCGATCTGACCGATTATCGGAGCGAGTATCAGGACGCTTATCAAAACTTCTCTCTGAAGATTTGTAAGGTTTTGGTTTATCAAAAGACTTTTCAGCCCCACGTTCTGGGCGGCTGTCAGAGCGATTATCAGAACGCTTGTCTGAATATTTGTCAAAAGGCTTGTCAGAGCGTTTCTCGAAATTTCTGTCTGTCTCGGAATTTCTATCGGATTTGGGTTTCAGTCTGGGTTGCGTTGTCATGGCGGCGCTGGGGTGTCGATGTGGCTAAGTAGCTGAGTGAAAATTTGGTCAAGGCGATCGCGATCGGTTAAGTAAAGATAACCAATCAATGCTTCAAATCCTGTTGCCTTTTGATAAATCTTGGGATCGACTTTACGTGGTGAAGATCCCGCAGCATTGCGTCCGCGCCTTACCAAGTCGGACTCAAAATCTGTGAGATCGAGTTTTTCGAGAAGTTTTGCTTGTTGCACGGCTCTAACTTGGCTAACTACAGCTTGGTGATACTGTTTGGCGGTGCGTGGCGGTAGTAGATAGTGCAACCGCATCTGCATTTCATAAACAGCATCACCGATATAGGCTAGAGCCGAGGCTGGGATCTCAGCGATGTTTTCAACTATTGGGCTAAGAGACATTACGAGATAATGCCATTTACAGAATAATTTGCTTACTTACGTTAGGTTTTGACAAAATGTTTAGATATTTTCAGACATTGAAGGGCAAGCTGTGCTTGCCCTTCAATGTCTATAAATTTTGTCCTGTTGAATATCATAGCAGCAGTTCTGATAATAGATTTGAAATCTCAAAACAAGCCCTTTAACCATAGATCTACAAATCAAACCCAGAAAATTTTCCCCCTTAACTTTCTTTATCTCTAATACAAAACTTGAGTAGGTTTAATTTGAGTATCTACATTTTTTGAGCTTGATTGGGACATCAGTTTTTTATTTACTTTAATTAAAAGCAAATAAAAAGTTTGCTTAGTTACCTAGCTTTTTTTGGTTTGGGCAAGCTTTGCTAAAGCTGCATCAATCGATGGCTGAAGTGACAAGAACTGATCTAATCGAACCAATTTGACGGTTTGGGTGACTCTAGCATTGGTAATAATCTGGAGAGTACCACTCAAAGTTTGAGTTTTTTTAGCCATTTGCACTAAAACTCCAAGTCCAGAGCTATCGATAAAATCAATAGTTGATAGATCTAAAATCACATTTAGGGGGCCATCTTCGACGCACTTGCCAATCACCTTTTTAAAGGCTGGCTCAGAGAAAGCATCTAGAAGCCCTGTGAGGCGGATCAATTGATAGGTGTCCTTGACTTCGCGGCTGCCTCGTAAACTCACAGTCAGGGTTAGCGGTTCAGGAATAATGACCTCCAAGGGGGTGCGAACGTACCTTAATTTGCGGATATATTCTATTTGCTTTCTACGCACTTGTCTACAAAATTTAAAAAATAAAGGGTGACAAGCACTCTTTATTTTTTAATCGCGCTATATACTTAGTAATTCTGACCACTAACGTAATAGATTTTCTATGCTTTCGATCGCCCAGATTCGCCAGACCTTACTAAATAAAGAGCGATCAGCAACTGAGATTGCTCAAGAGTTTTTGGATCGTATTGATCGCCTTGAGCCGAAATTACATAGTTTTGTAACAGTCACGCCAGAAGTGGCGATCGCCCAAGCAAAAGCCATTGATGCCGCGATTGCTGCGGGTGAAGATTTACCGATGCTTGCAGGTGTGCCAATAGGCATCAAAGATAATATGTGTGTCAAGGGGATGCCTACCACCTGCGGCTCCAAGATGTTGCGAAATTTTGTACCGCCCTACGAAGCGACGATTACGGCAAAACTGCGATCGGCTGGATCGGTGATGGTTGGCAAAACTAACCTTGATGAGTTTGCGATGGGTAGCTCCACTGAAAATTCGGCGATCGCTGTCACTGCAAATCCTTGGAATATAGAATATGTGCCTGGTGGCTCATCGGGTGGCTCAGCCGCCGCCGTATCGGGTGGTGAATGTGTAATTGCGACTGGCTCGGATACAGGCGGCTCCATCCGTCAGCCTGCTTCATATTGTGGCGTGGTTGGTTTAAAGCCAACTTACGGATTAGTTTCGCGCTTTGGACTAGTAGCTTTTGCATCATCGCTCGATCAAATTGGACCCTTTGCTAACACCGTTGAAGACGCAGCCATATTTTTAGGTGCGATCGCGGGTTACGATCCCAAAGACTCCACCAGCATTAATGCCCCTGTTCCTGACTACGCATCTTTACTAACACCAGATTTAACTCAGTCCCTCAAGGGTAAAAAAGTTGGGGTAATTACGGAAACTTTCGGCGAAGGGCTGGATAGTGAAGTGGAAACGGTGGTAAGAAAGGCGATCGCGCATTTCGAGAGCATGGGTGCAGAAGTCTATGAAATTTCTTGCCCCCGATTCCGTTATGGATTGCCCACTTATTACATCATCGCCCCCTCAGAAGCATCCGCCAACCTCGCTCGCTATGACGGCGTGAAATATGGCTTCCGTGATCAGAATGCTGAGAGCTTGCTAAGCATGTATGAGAACACTCGCGAACAAGGCTTTGGTGCAGAAGTAAAGCGACGGATCATGATTGGGACATACGTTCTATCTGCTGGTTATTACGATGCTTATTACATCAAAGCTCAAAAAGTCAGAACTCTAATCGTTCAAGACTTCCAGAAAGCTTTTGAGAAGGTCGATGTTTTAGTTTGTCCGACTGCACCGACTACTGCATTTAAAGCAGGTAGCAAAACCGAAGATCCGCTTGGTATGTATCTATCGGATTTGATGACTATTCCTGTCAATCTTGCGGGTTTACCAGGAATTAGTATCCCCTGTGGATTTGACTCAAAGGGAATGCCGATTGGCTTGCAAATGATTTCTAATGTTTTGCGAGAAGATGTATTGCTGCAAGTTGCTTATGGCTATGAGCAGTCAACAGAATGGCACAAGCAACAACCTTCTCTATAAAAAGATTATGAGAGTGCGCCCCTTCGGGAAGCACTCTCATAACTCAATTATTAATGTTACATGGAATAAAGACCGCCCTCACCCCCCAGCCCCCTCTCCCTAAGGGCGAGGGGGAGCAAGATGCAAATACTTTCTTGTTCCCCTCTCCCTTAGGGAGAGGGGCTAGGGGTGAGGGTCTTAGAAACTTCCACATAATATCAGTCAATTAGAATTGCTATATATGTTGAAAAGATTTGTATGAATCAACATCAGAAATTATCAAAACTTGTGGCAGCGATCGCCTTAATCGCGTTTACCTGTATCCCTAACTCCGCAAAAGCCGAAACTTACATCAATCAGCGCACCTGTCCTGCGGACTTTCCTAGCTTGGCTAAAGCTTTAGCCAAAGCTTTGCCCGATTATCTTAATCGCGGCTATAGCCGTTTGCGGATTAAACGGGAGATTGTGACTATTAGCCAGCCAGAGCTTGAGCCTCTGCCCCTTGCGCCCGATCAAGCAAGCGATCGCCTCATACAGCAAATATTTCTGTCAACGCTAGAACGACCAACAGGCAAAGTGGCAACCACGCAACGAGCTTACTGGCTATTTATGGTTCCGACCTCTAACGGTTGGCGGCTAGCAATGGCATTTATGCGAATTGGGCAAGCGCCGCCTGTAGACGTTAGTGAGGCAGCGATCGCTGATGCGGCGAACAAATGGCTGCGTGACTATTGCGATCCCCGATATAAAGTCTAGAATAGTGAAAGTTAGCTTCGCTGACTTTCACTATTCTCTAAAAACTATGTCCTTATTTGAAACTGTGCGATCGCAAATGCCTGCGGAAATTCCATTGCAATTGGAGCGGATGGATGCATTTTGGACAAGCTATCGTCAAGTCGATCAGGCGATCGCGAAAGTAGTCGAGACGACACAAGATCAATTAGGAAATAAAGATTTTGATGCGATCGTTTGCGGTGGAACATTGGGCATATTCATCGCCTGTGCATTGCAGATCAAAGGGTGGCGCGTGGCAATTATTGAACAGGGGCTACTGCGGGGTAGAGAACAAGAATGGAATATTTCACGTCAAGAATTAAATGCATTTTTAGAATTAGGTTTGCTTACGGAAGCAGAACTAGAAACGGCGATCGCCACCGTCTACAACCCTGCGAGAGTCGGCTTTCAAGGTGGTAAAGACTTATGGGTACGCGATATTCTTAATATTGGTGTTGATCCTGTTTATTTATTGGAAGTTCTCAAACAGAGATTTTTAGATGCAGGTGGAACCTTATGGGAACAAGCTAAATTTAAACAGGCGATCGCCTATGCTGATGGCATATCTGTGGAAGTTGTTTGCGAAACAAATCAAGGGAATGAAAGAATTACAGGGCGATTATTGTTAGATGTGATGGGACATTTCTCGCCGATTGCCAAACAAGCACGATCGCAAGTACAGGGAAATATTAAACCCGATGGAGTCTGCATGGTCGTGGGCAGTTGTGCCAAGGGCATACCAGAAACGTCTTATGGCGACTTGATTTATAGCTTTACGC
>JAJAZG010000206.1 GCA_026785865.1 Pseudanabaena sp. CAN_BIN31 | reverse complement strand
TTTTTTGTTTTTTTATATTCCATGCACCCCCTCCCCCGAATAAAAATCGCGGCCAAAACCCCCCTGCTGGTGCGCCCCCCCCCCCCCCCGCCACAATCATCCTGCAACTTAAATGCACATCAGCTTATTTGATTTGCGATCCTAATACTGCGTCCATGTTGAAAACCGAAGTTTTCAACATGGACAAAAAGAAAAAACCAAAGCGGGGCTTTGCCCTGCGACCCTCTATGACGCGCTATAAGAGAGAGAATATCTTGGAAACACGCTAAGATTGTCCAATCTATTTGGTTCACTCAATTATCTATTGCTCATCTAGCACTTATGTTTCCCAAAAAATTTCTGATGCGAATGGCGCAAACCCATCAGCTTTCTGTCGATCAGGAAAGTGTTTTCCTATTACGATTTGGGGAAGAGCGCGAAGATCCTGAAGTTGCTAGCTTTTTAGGTATTTCTGAAGAAGCTTATCGCAAGCGCATGGGAGAAATTTATCGCAAGTTTGATATCAGTGGCAGGGGACCTGGTAAAAGCAATCGGCTTTTGCATATTTTACAAAATTATTTAGAAACCGATTCATCGAGCGACCAAAACTTATCTATTGCCAACCAATCTAGTCAGGAATCGGCGATCGCTTCAGCAATCAATATTGAAGAACTGGTGCAGCAAGTACGCGATCGCAGCCGACAGATCATCCAAGAGCGCTGCGCCACGATGCGAGTCTTGGATATGTCACACCCGATCAATCTCGAAAATATATATACAGGAACTGATGTTCTCGAAAAAATTACTAGCCGCCGCCGTTTGGGAATTGCTGATTTGCTAGATACTTATCATGGACGCGATCGCCTTGGAATGGGGAGCATCAATGAAGATCGTGTTTCGAGTATGGATGCTCTAAATCGCTATAGCAAACTGATGTTGCTCGGTAAACCGGGGGCAGGAAAAACGACATTATTAAAATATACGGCTTTGAAATGTTCGCAAGGTGAGATTTTTAGTGACTTAGTACCGATTTTTGTGACATTGCGCCAGTATGCAGGCGCAGAATCTCAGCCAAGTCTATTAGATTATATTGCTCAAGATTTTCATGCCTATAACATTGGCGATCAGCCAACTCTTAAACAAGTTTTGCAGCAAGGTCGCGCAATTCTATTTTTAGATGGACTTGATGAAGTTCGTGAAGATGATTTGCATCGAGTTCTCGAAGATTTGCGAAGCTTTTCGGAGCAATACTATCCTAATCGTTTTGTGATTACCAGTCGATTGGGAGCGCAAGAATATGTGTTTGAGAAGTTTACAGAAGTTGAAGTTGCAAATTTCCAACCATTACAAATTTCCCAATTTGCTCAGCGTTGGTTTGCTGGTAATTCTCGACATATTGAGCTTTTTTTGCGGAAAGTAGAAGATAATCGCCCGATTCAAGAGTTAGCCACTAATCCTCTATTATTGACTCTGTTGTGTTTGGTTTTTGATGAATTTGGCGACTTCCCAAATAATCGTTCGGAACTCTATCGCGAAGGATTGGAAGTATTGCTAAAAAAATGGGATGCCAAGCGGAATATTGAACGATATCAAATCTATAAAAATCTATCGATGCAACGCAAAGAAGATTTATTGGCTCAAGTTGCCTGTACAACCTTCAATCAAGGTGACTACTTCTTTCGGCAAGTCGATCTGGAACGTTATATTACGGACTACATTCGCAATTTGCCTAAAGCACATACCGATGAAGAGGCTCTGCAACTTGATAGTGAAGCGATTATTAAGGCGATCGAATCACAACATGGGTTATTTGTGGAACGCGCCAAGGGAATTTATTCTTTTTCCCATTTAACTTTTCAGGAATACTTAACGGCGAGAGAACTCATTTACAATGGCAATCCTGAAACGCTGAAATTGTTAGCTAGTAAAATCACCGATCGCCGTTGGCACGACATTTTACGTCTGGCGGTGGGCATGATGCGATCGGCGGATGAATTATTGCAGTTGATGAAAGATGAATGCGATCGCCTGTTAGTTGACGATCAGCAATTACAAAGTTTGTTGCAATGGGTTAAGCAAAAATCGGAATCTGCCCAAGTTCCCGATCGCATTCAATCAGTACGCGCCTTTTATTTAACGCTCGGTCGGGCGATCGCGCAAAGTATTCCCCTCAATTTGGCGAATGTCCTAGCGCGTATCCTTGTACTCGATCTCGATCTTTGCCAAAATCGCAATCTCAACATCGATCTCGCATTTGATCTAGCACGAGCGCTAGAAGCTAAAGATGGTGAAGATCTGGGACTCGATCTGGAACTCGATCTTAGTTTGGCTCAAGAATATGCCCAAGAAATTTCCGATCCTGACTTAGCAAATGCTTTAACTGAATTGATCGCAACTTGTCCTGAAGATGCGGATAGTGATCTTAAATGGGAAGATTGGGCAAATAATCTGCGCCAACAAGCGATCGCTCGTCGCAATATCGGTCAAATCTGGGATTTCAAATCCGATCAACTTGAGCATTTACGTCAATATTGTGAGGCAAATCGTCTTTTAGTCGAATGTCTCGAAAGTGATTGTTATGTGCATCAGCCCATTAGACAAGCGATCGAGCAAAGTTTGCTTTTACCCACTGTTTAAAGCGCTTAAAAATTTTAAAAGGGTTGTGAAGCAACCCTTTTAAAATTTTATTAAAAAAATAGGCGGCGATCGCCGCCTATTTTTTTAAATTGCTGCTAGCAGCGCTTCTCCCATAGCTACGCAGCCCAATTTTTCGCAACCATCTGCCATGATGTCGCCAGTCCGTTTGCCCGAGTCGAGAACCTTATTCACCGCCGACTCGATCGCATCTGCCGCCGCCACTTCATTAAAGGCATAGCGCAACATCATCGCCGCACTCAAGACTTGCGCCAAGGGATTAGCCAAATCCTGCCCTGCAATATCTGGAGCCGAACCATGCACAGGTTCAAATAATCCCGCTTTACCCGCTTCACCAAGGCTAGCCGATGGCAACATGCCAATACTTCCTGTCAGCATCGCCGCCGCATCGGAAAGAATGTCCCCAAAAAGGTTACTGGTAAGAATTACATCAAACTGTCTAGGATTGCGAATAATCTGCATCGCCGCATTGTCCACATACATATGCGATAGCTTCACATCAGGATATTCGCTAGAAATACTCGTCACGCGATCGCGCCATAGTTGCGAGACTTCCAATACATTGGACTTATCGACCGAACAGAGCGAACCACCACGTTTTTGAGCCGCTTCAAAGCCAACTCTCGCAATGCGATCGATTTCTGGCTCAGTATAAACCATCGTATTAAAGCCGCGCCGCACCCCATTTTCATCGGTGACGATGCCCTTGGGCTTACCAAAATAAATGCCGCCTGTCAGTTCGCGGACTACCAAAATATCCACACCTTCGATGACTTCTCGCTTCAAGGTCGAGGCATCAATTAATTGGGGCAGAATCTGAGCAGGACGCAAATTTGCAAATAATCCCATGCCGCCACGCAAGCCGAGTAATGCTTGTTCAGGACGCAAATTTGCTGGCATCGTGTCCCACTTTTCGCCCCCGACTGCTGCTAGTAATACTGCATCACTATTTTTACAAGTCTGTAAAGTTTCATCAGGCAAAGGATGCCCCGTCGCATCGATCGCTGCACCACCGACTAGACCCGTCTCGAAGGCAAAGCTAATATTAAATTTTGGGGCGATCGCCTGTAGCACTGCCACAGCCACCTTCATAATTTCAGGACCAATTCCGTCCCCAGGCAAAAGTGTAATTTTATAGTTTTTAGACATGATCAAGTCCTAGAGTCAGATGTTTTTGTAGATTACTGAAAGTTTTTTTTGCAAAGATCTTGTGCAAACGTGCAGATCAGTAGTAATATGATTATCGGTTAAATGGCGAGTGTAGCCAAGTGGTTAAGGCAGTGGTTTGTGGTACCACCATTCGTGGGTTCAATTCCCATCATTCGCCCTTCAATTTAAAAAAGCAAAAAAGAGCGCAATGCGTTCTTTTTTACTTTTTGGGTATTAACTGAGCCTCAACAAGTTTTTAAGGCGTTGGCAAATGGTTTTGAGCAACGAACGAGGTTTTCTTTGTTTAATTCTCTTATTTGTTGGTAAGGCTTCTTGACGGTCAGACTGAGAGATATTATTGGTACTACTCTGAAAAATCGCAATATTTTTAAGTACCAGATCCACTTTTGGCTGAAAAGTAGCAGGATTCTTTCGAGCAAAACATTGATAAATCTGTAAGGCTTCTTGATATTCAGACAGCGCGAGAGTTTTATCGGTATCACTATGCAAAATCGCCAAATTGTTGAGCGTCTCCGCCACGTCTGGCAGAAAAGTAGCAGGGCTCTGAATAGCTAATTCTCTTCTAATCTGTAAGGCTTCTTGATATTCAGACAGCGCGGTCGCCATTTTATCGGTCTTCCAATGCAAAAGCCCCAAATTGTTGAGCGTATTCGCCACATCTGGCAGAAAAGCATCACGATTCTGATTGGCTAATTCTCGATAAATCTGTAAGGCTTCTAGATATTCAGCGAGTGCTCTCTCCATTTTATTGATCTCACTATGCAAAATCGCCAAATTATTGAGCGTCACCGCCACGTCTGGCAGAAAAGTAGCAGGATACTGAATGGCTAATTTTCTTCTAATCTGTAAAGCTTGTTGAAATTTATACAGCGCTCTCTTTTTATTGGTATTCGTATACAAAATCGCCAAATTGTTAAGTATCATCGCTAAATCTGGCAGAAAAGTAGCAAGATTTTGAGTGACTAATTTTCGATAGATCTTTAAGGCTTCTTGATATTCAGCAAGAGCGATCCCAATTTCATTGATATCACTATGCAAATTCGCCAAATTATTGAGCGTAATCGCTACATATGGCAGAAAAGCATCACGATTTTGATTGGCTAATTCTCGATAAATCTGTAAGGCTTCTTGATATTCAGCAAGAGCGATCTCAATTTCATTGGTACTATGTAAAAGCCCCAAATTATTGAGCGTATTCGCCACATCTGGCAGAAAAGCATCACGATTCTGATTGGCTAATTCTCGATAAATCTGTAAGGCTTCTTGATATAGAGATTTCGCTAAATCGACCTTATAGTGTTCGTTTAAAAAATATGCGTATTCAAACAAGTTTTCACCTGTTCTCGAAGCGCGTAAAGCCTCTTCAAAATATTCACAAGTTTGTTGCAATCGATTAGGCTCATCGTAAAAAGTCGCCCATAGGCGAGCCTTAATCACAAACTCGTTAGCGATTTGCTCCCGACTTTCCCTAACATTGTCCTTTTGCCGATCTAGCTGCTGGTCTCTCGCAATCAACTTATCCAGATCCGATGCCATCTCCTCAGCCTTGAGTACCGCATCCGCCTCTCGAAATTCTCCCTTATCAAAATACGCCTTAGCTTGCCTTAACCGTTCCGTATTAATTTCTATCTTAGTAAAAGTTTCATATAACTTAAAAACATTACTTTTAAACTCTTCTAATTGCTTTTCAAGTTCTTGTAGTTTATCAGCAAGTTTCCAACGCCTTTCTCGTTTGGATTCTGGCACATCCTCCAAACTTTCCTTAGTGTCTCTAATCTCCTCAATCAACTTTTGATAATCAGCAGATTGAACATAGATATTTTGAGTAACTTGGGCGTTATCCCCAATTACCCCAATATTCGCATCCTGAGCATCAACGTTAAATTTAGGTTCATTCATCGGTTTAGGGTTTAGTCCCAAAATTCATATTGTCAACCTTAGCGTGATCGCCAATTACACCAATATTTGCACCCTGAGCATTAACATTAAACTTGCCCGTCCCAGTCGAGCTTTCACCCTCCAAAATCTTCTCAATTTCCGCCTTCAAAGTCGCATTCTCAGGAGCTTCGAGAATCTTCTTTAATTGCAGACGCAACTGCCCCAATCCATCCGCATCATCAGGATTTTCAGCAACATAAACGACAGCATCCTTCGCACTTGGTTTAGCATCCAACTGTGGCGATAGCTTCTTAAAAATTTCTTCAGCCCCTTTCTCGGCCAATTTATCAGCCCCTTTCCCCAACGCTTTGCTTCCCAAACCTAATAATGCTGGCAAATAAGGAGACAGGAAAGCTACCAGAGATGTAATGATATCCATAGGAAATTCTTATTAAAAATATATTGATCAGTCTACACCAACTTTAAAAATTTGTCTGTATGACTTACACACTTGCGCTGCCATAAATTTGTTTGAGATTCGACAAAGTGTAGTCACACCTTGTCGAATTGACATAAGACTAATAATTGACCAGAGACACAATCGGAACTTCTGGCAATGCTTTTCTACCATTGAGAAAATCTAGCTCAATCAAAAATCCATAACCAACTAATTCCGCGCCAGTTTGGCGAACCAGTTGTGCCGCCGCCGCCGCCGTTCCTCCCGTCGCGATTACATCATCGATGATAATTACTCTCTCACCTGTTTTAAGTGCATCTTGATGAATCTCTAAGGCATCAGTTCCATATTCCAAGGCATATTCAACCCGAAATACTGCTGATGGTAATTTTTTTGGTTTACGCACTGGCACAAACCCACAACCTAAAGCCATGGCCATCGCCGCACCAAGAATAAATCCTCGCGATTCAATACCAATAATGCAATTGATCGCCCCAATATTTAATTGATCAAAACCTGTTTGAAAACCTTGGACAATTTTAGTTATTCCTTGAGGATGTGCTAACAAAGGCGTAATATCTCGAAAAATGATGCCTTTTTGTGGAAAATCAGGGATATCGCGAATAATACTTTTAAAATCCATAGGGTTAATTACGAGAGAGCTTGACGATTTTAATCTGGATCTGCGATCGCTTAGTAGCTTAGTAAAAGAAAACCCAAAGCCCAAAAAGCTGTAGCGCATGCACAGCGTGCGCTACAGCTTTTATGCCTGCCTAGCTAGCAGTTTGCCGAGATATTCGTGTGCATCTACCCAATCAGGCACAAGCGCGATCGCGGATTGAAAACAGGCGATCGCCTCTTCATCTTTACCAATATTATTTAAAAGAATTCCCAAATTAAAATATGGTTGAGCAAAGTTTGGATCGATATCGATCGCTTCTTTATAGGCAAGAATCGCATCTTTAATCTGGTCTTTGCGAATGAATGCGCTGCCAAGATTGCAATGGGCATCAGCATAGGCGGGATTGATCTGAATAGCGCGTTCAAAATTGGCGATCGCGTTATTCAGCAAATTATCTATTGCCAAGTTCTCTTCATTATTTAGAGAACCATATTTAAACATCCAAGCCACCCCAAGCGCGTTATAGTCTTTGTCTTGAAGTAGCTCAGAGTTATGAGCATCAGCGCGTTCATAAATTGCCGTAACCGCTTCGGGATTATTTTGGCGCAAATATATCTGAGCGATCGCCCGATAGCCATCGATATAATCAGGATTTGTGGCGATCGCTCTTTCATAACTAGCGATCGCCTCAGCAATTTTCCCTCTCTCTTTGAGACTATCGCCCAATTTGCAATGATATTCTGCCAAAAAGCGATCGGGATGAAGTTCGAGTGCTTTCTGAAAATGGGCGATCGCTAGCTCTGCCCAGCCCATTTGTTGATAAGCATTACCCAAGCCTAATTGTGCTTCTAAAGATTGTGGATCGAGTTCTACGGCTTTGCTAAAACTGGCGATCGCTTCCATCGTATTTCCTTGCTGTTGATGGATTACCCCGATCCGCTCATGGGCAGCCGCAAAATCTGGATTGATGGTTAGGGCGCGTTGATAATTTTTCAGCGCGAGGGGTATATTGCCAGAGTTGCGATAGCGATCGCCAAATTGCAAATAAGTCTCAGGCGATTCAACGTTTGATGGATTGATAACATCAGTCATGGCAATTAAAATTAGTTGTCCTGTCAGATTTT
>JAJAZG010000205.1 GCA_026785865.1 Pseudanabaena sp. CAN_BIN31 | reverse complement strand
CGCTAGCTCTTTCCCGCTCTCATCCCATACCCGCGCGGTTCCGTCCCTGCCACTGGTGGCTAGCCTTTTGCCGTCGGGTGAAAATACCACGCTCAAAACATCCCCTTGATGTCCTTGCAGTTTCGCTAGCTCTTTCCCGCTCTCATCCCATACCCGTGCGGTTCCGTCACTGCCGCTGGTGGCTAGCCTTTTGCCATCGGGTGAAAATACCACGCTCGAAACATCCCCTTGATGTCCTTGCAGTTTCGCTAGCTCTTTCCCGCTTTCATCCCATACCCGCGCCGTTCCGTCACTGCCACTAGTGGCTAACCTTTTACCATCGGGTGAAAATACCACGCTCCAAACAAACCCTTGATGTCCTTGCAGTTTCGCTAGCTCTTTCCCGCTCTCATCCCATACCCGCGCGGTTCCGTCACTGCCACTGGTGGCTAACCTTTTGCCATCGGATGAAAATACCACGCTCAAAACATCCCCTTGAGACAGAATAAATCGTTCGCGAATTCTCGCCAGTATGCTTTGAATCGCAAGAATTGGACTCATTGCGGGATAGGTTTCTACTGGGCGATCCTTAACAATTCCCTTTAGTTCTTTGACCGATCGCACTGTAGCTACTAGAGTTTTCAATTGCTGAAATTCAAATTGCTTTAGAAGTAGCGACCCTTCTCTTTCAAGTCGAGTACCTGCTATTGCTTCTTGCTGTTCCACAAATGTTTTACCAGCATATCCGCCAACCCCAATCGCCACAACAATTGAAGTAATCAGAAAACCCGCTCCAATCGCAATTCTTTGTCTAGCTTTCCGATTAGCAACCGCCAAGATTTCATTCTCTTTTTCGGCACGTTCCCGCCGCTTCCGTTCTTCCCTTAACTCCGCCATCACATCGATCGCATACTTCTTCCGAATAAAGTTAACCAAATAATCATGAATTAACTGAAACCGATCTTCAGGCGTACTACTCACCCGAAACACCAAACCCGAACCAACCAGAACCGCGATAACAAGCGAGAGACTGCCCTCACCCCCCAGCCCCCCCTCCCCTAGGGAGAGGGGGAGTAAGAGATTTTCTTGGCTCCCCTCTCCCCTAGGGAGAGGGGCTGGGGGTGAGGTCAACAACTCCAAACCCAACTCCGTCAGCGTCTTTTGCGGACGCTTCTCCTCATTCCCCGTCAGCGCATACAACACCCTCTCCGCCAACCCCTGATTCAACACCCCACAATCCTTAACCACATTCTCCAACCACCGCTCCACCAAAACCTCACTAGGCTTCCGCTTCTCATTACCAGCAGTCAACTCCAAATACTTAGATAACGTCAAAATCGGCGGATTCTCCGACTCCAACTGCGCCCCCACCACCTGCAACTCAATCGGCAAAATCCGCGACTGCTCACCACTCAAATCCTCCACCAGCCGATCGCAAAGATCCTCATCCAGCCGTAACTGCGATCGCAAAGTCAACGCCTCGATCACCTGACGCGCCTGATCCTGCGTAAAATCCCCCAAATAGTAACGCACCTGCTTACCGAGAATATCATTCTCCACCTTTTCCAAATCCACAGCGCGATCGCATTCCAATAAATAATGCAGATAATCCTCACGCAGCGACAACACCACCCGCACAAAATCTGTATGCAAACAGGCTTTTAAAAACTTATAAAACGGAAGGCGATCGCGAAATTCTTGCTTCTTAAAAAAGAAATCCTCAAACTGATCGAAAATCAATACCGTCAAATAATTCGCATCAATATTCTGTTTGAAATGATGAATCGGGTCAAGATCAGGATTGCGATCGCGAAAATATTCTTGCAACTGATGCTTAATTTCACCACTCCAATCCTTGTAATTCTTCACCAATAGAACTAGAACCTTGCGACCATCAACACTTTCTTTAGACTTCAAGGCAGGAATCAAGCCACCACTAAGAATCGAACTTTTCCCCGCCCCAGAATCGCCATGAATTACCGTCAAGGGAAATCGCGCCTGACCAATGCGCCTAACCAACTCTTCCACATCGATCATGCGCCCCGAAGCCTCAATCTCTTGAGCAATTCCATCGGACTGAAGCGACAGAGCCGAATACATATCAGGATTATTTGCCTCCCGTTTCGGATTCAATGTTCCCGCGCCGATAAATGCTCGCAAGCCATATTGCTGCTCGATCGATCGCTGATGTTGCTTAGTTTCAAAAGCTTTCAAATACAGCCCTGCGGAAGTATATAGCGATCGCAATTCTTCCAAAACCGCCACATATACCTGAGCCTCATATTGATGACTCCAGCCATCTTTTACCCCTGCTAATCTTGCGATCGCACTTTGTCGATCGCCTAATCCATCCAAAGCTCTCGCCAACCAGATCTCATATTTACAATAGACATATCGTTCTGAAAAATGCAAATTTGGCAGTTTGAGAGCTTCACCTTCGCGATAAAGAGCGATCGCAGACTCGGCAAACTCACGCGCCAATGCATAATCATTTTTTGCAAGATGCACCGATGCCATAACTGCGTGATCGTGGGCTTCTCGTAATTGATTTGGATAAGTTTGATGGAGTGAAATTGCTTCAGTCGCCAGAGCCTCAAGCCCCGT
This sequence comes from Pseudanabaena sp. CAN_BIN31, assembly GCA_026785865.1. Taxonomy (GTDB): domain Bacteria; phylum Cyanobacteriota; class Cyanobacteriia; order Pseudanabaenales; family Pseudanabaenaceae; genus Pseudanabaena. The sequence continues at coordinate 3,478 of JAJAZG010000205.1, read as the reverse complement.
ACTTTTTAACTCCTCCATTGAAGCTGTCAAAAAATTAATATACTCTGCCACCAAATCCCAGCGTTCTAATTGTCGAAAAATAGCGATACTTTCAGAAAAATATTGCAGTGAAGATTGATAAAACTGCTCCTTACCATAGCGATGTCGAAATGCTTCAGTGCGATCGCAAAGCCCCAACTGCATCAAACAAATTGCCTGTTTGAGTTGATTGCGATCGCGCCAAAATGCCAAACTCTTCTGAAATAATCCCTTTGTTTGAGCAATGTCAGTATCGACAAAGTTGATGCAACCAAATGCAAAATCAAGATTTGCCCTCAGTTCAGTGTCAATTTCTATCCCCTGACACTCTAGTTCAGCGATCGCCGTTTTTAGTTCGTATTGCTGCAAACTATTCGCGATCTCTCCACTCAAAAAAGACTCTCGCGTTTCAACATCAATAAAGCGATTAAACATCTCCTCAGTAGATTTTTGAACTAGCTCCTGTAGCTCCTCAGCCTCCATCTGAAACTCGATCTCTCCCGCCGTAGTCCAATTAGCTAGATCGCTAGCCTCACGGGTGAGAATGTCCTGAGTGCGATCGCTCAGCCAAAGCACCATCGGAAATTCTAAACAGTTCGCAAACTCCTCTCGTACTCGATTAGCCGATTTTAAAACTGATTGAATTTCTTTAACCGCATCTAAACCCAAGACCATTAACACTTTCGGTCTTTGCTCTAATGGCAGTTTATATACATCTTCCATCAGTCTCTGAATCGGAGCCAGCAAAGTCTGAGCGTCAGATTTCAGTTCTAAAATAGCGATCGCAGTTTCAGGCAGTCCCTCAGTAGCTAATTGCGATCTTAAGTCCAGCAAAACCCGCTTTTGCAAAACGCGATAATTACATAATGCGATCGACAATGAAAAATCTTGCGATCGCGTCACAATCCTCATCAACCGACGCAGTGCATCGCGATTGTTATCTGCAACTATATTAGTGCGATCGCTCATCAAACTTGCCTCTAATCATCTAAAATCGGATTTCGATCAAACCAACTATTACCCTGATATTCGTACTCAAACACAAACTGGCTCTTGATCAGAGTCTGATACTCCGACTCACCACGCACCCGCTTATCTTGTCTCACCTTCTGAATCAATTCTAATTCATCATCAGTAATCGTTTTAAACATCTTATTTCGTTCCTTCGCAATGATGCTCTCCATTAGACTTAACGTAATCGGTGGATCGTCCTGCTCCAAACATCCATATAATAACCGAAATAAATTACGAACGTGACCACCACTAGCTTTGCATAAGCGATCAAGAGTTTGGGGCTTGTCAAACACTTTATTCACAAACTCATCGCTAATTCGCTGAACAACATTAACATTTGGGAATGCCCGCGCCATCACAATTTGTCTTAACAAAGCCATGCCAGCTTCGCATTCACTACCATCCTGCAACCGCGCAGGAACCATTGGCAAAGTCTTAATGTCAGTTCCAAACCGACTAGTGACGATCGCGGCATCGTTTGAGAAAGTCAATAACAACGGAACCGTATATACAACATGGCAATCCAGACCCCGCAACTGATCGCCGCGCTCGACAAACAAATATCCTGCCCGTGATTGTTCCTTAGGATCGATACGATTTTCAATGCGATCGAGGTTATCGACAATCACCACTAAGCCCTTCATGCCCTTCTCTAGCAGTTGCTTCTTCGCAGGAGCCAGTAATTCTTTGTTAATCGAATTGATAATGCTATTCGTGCGCGATTCCAACCGCTCGCGCATTTGCCGCCGCAATGAAGGACTATTTTTCGCCTGGGCCGTAATCTCCGCAATGCCAACTGATAGCTTAAAATTTGCACTCAGATCGAGCTTAGTTTGCAAAATATCCTTCAGTTCACCAAATAATTTCTTAAAATATTCGGGAACGATATTGATATTTGCTTTCTCAAGACCAGCACTCAGTTGCCCCGCGATCGCTAACAAAATATCGCTAGCATCAACATCACTCAGTTCTAACTGGCGATCGCATTCAAAATATGCCACATGAAACTTTTTCTCAGTTAGCTCATGTTTTAGCCGCAAAAGTTCCGTCGATTTACCGCAGCCGATATGCCCTGTAAATAGCTGACAGGTTGACTCATCGGGCGAAATCCGCACGATCTTGCGGGACATGCTTTCGATCAGCTTTTCCCCGCGCACCGTCGACAGATCGACATAATAGCTGCGATCCTCTTCATTACCAGAGTCGAGCGGATGCGTAGGATTGCAAGCCTTATAAAACCGAGAGAGTTCAAAATCCATATGTCGGAATTGAGGATAATTTGAAGAATATTTTAGTCAGTTTTAACTGACCTTAGCTTTTAACCAAGAACTCAAGTTCTTGGCTGGTTGTACCTTGCGACCGTTCTATCTAATCGCTTGGACATCTTTAGTAGCAAAACCATGGGCGCTTAGTTCTTTGTTTAAAGCGATCGCATTTTTTACGCGATCAACAAACAAGACCCCATTGAGGTGATCCATCTCATGCTGAATTACCCTTGCGAGTAAACCATCAGCAATCAGGTTTTTGGGTCTACCATCTTCATCACGATATGAGACTTCAATGCGATTGGGGCGGACAACATCCAGAAATACTTCAGGAATACTCAGACAGCCTTCTTCTCCAGTAACCAAATCGCCGCCTGAAGACTTAACTTCAGGATTGATCATCACTAATGGCGATTTGCTCTCATCCTTGAGTTCGGTATCGATAACCAGTAATTGCTTATTAATACCCACCTGTGGCGCAGCTAGCCCGATGCCATCGTTGCTATACATCGTTTGCAGCATCTCAACCACAATCTGACGAATTTCGTCGTTGACTTTGCTAATGCGCTTGGCGGGCTGACGCAAAACGCGATCGCCTAGCGTATGAACCTGTAGTGGCGGATTTTTGATCTTTTGCTTGGGGACTTTAATTAAAATTGCAGACATTGCCGATTAGATTGCTAAATAAGCTTGTAGATAACTACATATATTTTGGCATAGTTTAATAAAACAGAAAAAAGCAAAGCAACCATAACTAAATGCTAGATTTTTGGACAAAAACCAGTGGGACTTGGATTAATGTTTTGGCGATCGCCTTTGGTACAGGTTTGGGACTGGTTTTGCGGGGGAGATTTCTTGCTCAAGTTCTGCCAATCCTCAAACAAGCGATCGGGCTAATCACCATGTTTGTCAGCATTGACATGGCAAATGTCCTGCTCAAAGTCAAAGCTGGCGCTCTTAATGGCGTGATCCTTGCCCTGATTTCGTTGGTTGTCGGCGGCGTAATTGGTGAACTAGTGCAAATCGAGAAGCGCTTAGAAACAGTTGGCAATTGGTTAAAAGCCAAATTTAAAGGCAAAGGCAAATTTACAGAGGGTTTTGTGGCGGCAAGCCTCTTGTTTTGCATCGGACCAATGGCAATTATTGGCAGCCTCAACAATGGACTCAGAGGCGATGACAAT
>JAJAZG010000204.1 GCA_026785865.1 Pseudanabaena sp. CAN_BIN31 | reverse complement strand
TGCACCATTAGCAAGTATGGGTCTAATAATTGGCAGTTTTTATAGCTCGCGTCTGGCGCTGCTGATCACTTGTCTCATATCAGGCTTACTCGCGATCGCCATTAGTACCGATTTGCTGGCACTCATTCCTGTACTAATTGGCGCAATTGTGGCGGCGGCAGTCACTAATCGCCCCCTCACGAGATCTCATCTGGCGGCAGTAGGTTTATTAGTCGGTTTTTTACAGGCGGTCATCTATATCGCGATCGCCGTTATCGGCGGCTCAACACCACCAGTTCTGATCGCAATCACTGCACTTCAGTATGCATCAGGAGGAATAATTTCGGCGATCGTCGCTCTTGGTGCAATCCCTTACCTAGAACATATTTCTTACGCATTAACGCCATTTCGTTTGGCTGAGTTAGCTAACCTTGATCGCCCACTCTTACGACGATTAGTTACCGAAACCCCGGGCACTTTTCAGCACACTTTATTTGTAGCGAATCTCGCTGAATCCGCCGCCCGTGAACTGGGTGCGGACACTAGCTTAGTGAGGACAGGCACGCTCTATCACGACATTGGCAAGACGCTCCGACCTGAATATTTCATTGAAAATCAGATGGGGCAGCCCAATCCCCACGACAAACTAAACGATCCTTGGAATAGCGCTCAGATCATCAAAGAGCATGTTTCAGGTGGTCTCAAGCTAGCTCAAAAGTATCACCTTCCCGAAATGCTGCAAGCGTTTATTCCAGAGCATCAGGGGACAATCACGATTAGCTATTTTTATTGCCAAGCCCAAAAGCAATCGGATCATGTGGCTGAGTCAGATTTTCGCTATGTTGGCCCAATTCCCCAATCTCGCGAAACAGGGATTGTGATGCTAGCCGATGCTTGCGAAGCCGCCTTGCGATCGCTTGGCACAGAAACAACTCTCGAAGCCGCCAAAAATTTGCTTATGCGAATCTTCAAAACCCGATGGGATGATGGTCAACTCCAAGATTGTTCATTGAGTTGGGAAGATCTAGATCGGATTGCACCCGTATTTATCAAAGTCTGGCAAGAGCGCAACCATGGCAGGATTAAATATCCTCACTTAGCTGACAAACTCGATCCTTCAGGCTCTGCCTTACCCGAACATCTTTGTAAGCCGAAAGACTCAGGAATAGTTCAACAGCCGATATTCACATCAAAAGAAACTGCCTTGAAATAGTTATAACTGTCGCTAATTATATTAGAACCCAAAAAAGTAGATACGGCGCAGAGCGCCGTATCTACTTTTTTGGATTTTATGTTTTCTTTCACTGGGAAGGGAGTAAGTAGAAATACTTAGGAGAAATACAAATAAAAGTTGTCTTTATATTTTCTTAACTATTCAAGTAAGCAATTTAAGTCCATGAATTCCTCAAGACGATTGTCATGAAAGCATTACAGGAATCAGTTAAAATATTGTTAAGTTCACATTTTATTTGGGATCACTGAAACAGTCTCTAAGCAAGGATTAGAGCTTACTTAGAACCTATTTTATCAACCTGCATAATTGAATTAATTAATAAATTTTTTTAAATAAAATTTGGCAAAGTCAAATTTAAGATATATGAACTCTTCAAGTAATTCGATTACATCTTGTAGATTCTGTCAGCACTACACTCCTGAAGGAAGAAGAGGTGGTTTGTGTGAAAAACTGGATGTTCCTGTACTTTCCACATGGGATGCTTGCAGTCTAGCAGCCCATCCATTTGAAACTTCTTGGCAACCTGCTAACGATTTTAAATCGCTTTTAAATGAATCATTCCATGACACGATCTCTCTTACACATGGAGAAATTTTAGAACTACAGGAAATTAAGATGCGATCGCTTAGTTTTGCAGAATAGTAGAACATCAAAAAGAAAAAGGGCGCAACGCGCCCTTTTTCTTTTTGATGTTTTGATTTATGGCTATTTCGCGAAAATAGCTAATGCAGAGTAAATTTACATGCGACAATCTTAATTAATTAAGAATTTGTAAGCTTTATTTTAATAGGTAAAAAGTGCTAGCAAGGGTTTGGAGTGCCGCAATTTTAGGTATCGATGCCATTCAAGTAGGGGTAGAGGTAGACGTATCGGGAGGATTGCCCGGAATTACCTTAGTCGGATTACCCGATACCGCAGTTCAAGAAAGTCGAGAACGGGTTAAAGCTGCCATCAAAAATGCAGGCTACGCTTTTCCAATGCGAAAGATCGTGATTAACCTCACGCCCGCCGACCTTCGTAAAGAAGGTCCGATTTTTGATTTACCGATTAGCATTGGCATCTTAGCCGCGTCCGAGCAAGTCGATCCACAATTATTGGGGGATCACATGTTTTTAGGTGAAGTTTCCCTTGACGGTTCACTGCGTCCCGTTTCAGGTGTATTACCGATCGCCGCCGCCGCCCAGCGCTTAGGTATAATCGGCATTATTGTGCCGAAGGAAAATGCTCAAGAAGCCGCCCTAGTTAAAGGCTTATCTGTATATGGATTGCAGAGCATCACCGAAGTCGGAGATTTCTTAGCTAACCCCGCCAAATATCCACCAGTAGTTGCCAATCCTGACCTGAAATGGCACGAAAGCGAATTTAAACTCGATCTTAAAGATGTTAAAGGTCAACACCAAGCCCGTCGCGCTCTCGAAATCGCCGCCGCAGGTGGACATAATCTAATTTTTGTGGGTCCGCCTGGATCTGGCAAAACTTTATTAGCAAGGCGCTTACCGAGTATCCTGCCCAACATGAACTTTGACGAAGCCTTAGAAGTGACGCGGATTCACTCAGTGGCAGGTTTGCTAAAGGGTAAAGGATTAGTCAGCGATCGCCCATTTCGTAGCCCCCACCATTCCGCCTCTGGCCCCTCATTAGTCGGTGGCGGCAGCTTTCCGCGTCCTGGCGAGATCACACTTGCCACCAACGGGATCTTGTTTCTTGACGAGCTTACCGAGTTTAAGCGCGATGTCTTAGAATTTTTGCGCCAACCTTTAGAAGATGGATTTGTGTGCATTTCCCGCACCCGCCAATCGGTGACTTTCCCCGCACAATTTACGCTGGTCGCATCGACAAACCCTTGTCAGTGTGGTTATTACGGCGATTCGGTGCAGCCTTGTACTTGCACACCCCGCCAGCGTGAACAGTATTGGGCAAAGCTATCAGGGCCGTTAATGGATCGGATTGACTTGCAAGTGACCGTGGCAAGGCTAAAGCCTGAGGAGATGACGCGATCGCAAGAGGGAGAAAACTCTAGTGCAGTTAAAGAAAGAGTCCAAATATCACGCAAAATTCAACAAAATCGATTTCAGGCAGAAGCAAGAGTAAATTGTAATGCCCAGATGCAATCCCGACATTTGCGCCAATGGTGCGAACTAGACAACGCTTCGCGCGACTTGTTAGAGGCGGCAATCAAGCGACTAGGATTATCAGCACGAGCCACCGATCGCATTCTCAAAGTATCCCGCACGATCGCCGATCTCGCTAATGCTGAAAATATTCAAATTGTCCATATCGCCGAAGCTGTACAGTACCGCACCCTTGATCGCGCTACCTAAAAATATTATTTGAGCCTAATATAAAAGAGCAAAGCCCTATACATGCTATTTTGTGTCTTGACTTTCAACCCAACCTTTAATGCTTTATCAGAGCAAGACTAAAATATGGATAGGTTAATAAATAATTAAGCGCTAACTTAAAACATTAAGATAGGCATAGAAAAATGCCAATTGTCTTGATTTTAGTACATTTAGTTTTGTGAGTTGCTAGTGGAAGAATCCTATTGAGGCATTCATGTATGAGTATAGTTCTGGTGGTTGAAGACAGTGTGACGCAAAGAGAGATGATTGAGGACTTACTCAAAGGCAGTGGCTTAACCGTCAAAACCGCAAGCGATGGTGTGGAAGCACTAGAGCAAATGCAAGGTAGTCGTCCCGACATCGTCGTTATGGACATTGTCATGCCCCGCATGAATGGCTATGAACTATGTCGTCGCATCAAAACCGATCCTAAAACCGAGCGCGTTCCTGTCCTCATGTGTTCATCTAAGGGTGAAGAATTTGATCGTTATTGGGGAATGAAACAGGGTGCTGATGCCTATATCGCCAAACCCTTTCAACCTCAAGAGCTAGTTGGCACTGTCAAGCAGTTACTTAGAAAAGCCTAAAAATTTTACTAAAAAATTTTCTTAGTGTTCTCAACGTTTAATTTTGTTTGTTTTTGTTCATTTTTTAAAACTTAAAAGCACTTAAAATTTGCTATCAGTAGAGATCATCAAATTATGGTAGGAAACCAAGAATTCTTCCCTGGCATCGGACAAGATCAATCCACTGACTTCGACCAAGGTATCGAAGCTCCAGAAGGTGAGCTGCATTTAAGATTTTTTGTGGCTTCTGGAATTGAGTTTGCTTTACCTGCGATTGGAGTTAGCCAAGTTTTGGAATATTCTCCAGATCGGATCAACCCCATGCCTAATGTCTCCCCCCTGTTGCTAGGTACAGTTAATATTCGGGGTAGAGTAGTTTGGGTAGGCGATCTCGGTCAATTTTTGGGGGAAGCACCTCCTGTAAATACCGATCGCGCAGAAATTTCGATCATTGCTATCGAGGATCAAGGGATGATGCTAGGCTTAGCAGTAGAACAAATTAGCGTGATGGCTTGGCTAGATTCTTCAAAACTTCATGCCTCTAGGAATAGCCCTGACAGTATGGCTCCTTTCATAAAAGGTGAGTGGATCATGGAAGACAGCGATCCCCTAAAATTGCTAGATCAAGTCAATATTCTGCGATCGGCACGGTGGGCATCCTAATCCTAGATAAATTAATTTCAAGATGATTTCGCACAAATAGCAGATATTTTAGGGATTTTAGGAGAAAGGACATGGCATCAAGTATGCAATACCAAAAAGAGTACGACAAGGCTTCCAAGGCTTATATGCAGGGAGACTACGATCAAGCTGGTCAATTGACGCAAGATCTTGTTAGAGTCTGCCCTAGCGACCCGATGTGTCGCTTACTTCATGCCCATATTAATCTCGCACTAGAGCGCTATCAAGATTCAATTGCTGAATACGAAACTGTTTTACAACTAACCGACGACAACTCAATTCTGGAATATGCTCATAGCGGTATTGCTGCCGCCAAAGAAAGATTAGATTTTAGTGATGATGATAGCTACAGCATAGGCAGTAACGCCGCAGATGAATTTAGTAATCCGCAATACGCTAACGAAAATAATAACTATAGCCAATCAACTCATATGCAGGGATCTTGGTCTGCCGATGATAATGGCGGGCAAAATGCTGGCGCAAATCAGACAAACGATTTTGATTTTGAAGATTTTAGCTCTAGCGCTTCAATGAATGGCTCTGGTCAATATAGCTATAGCGCCGAAACTCAGATCACAGGGGGAGCTAGTTTTAATTCTAGTTATGAGTCCAGTCCGAGCAAACTAGGCGCAGATCCTGATGTTGTCTTTATCGATGAGTTTGATGATTTTGATGATATTAGTGAATCATCTTTTTCGAGTTCATTTAATGATTCAGAAGCAACACAGATGGTCTCCAGTCGGTCATCATCAGATTTTGGCGATCAGGACTTTACGACTTCGGGACGTTCTCTTAATACTACATCAGTGGCTGGTCAGGACATGGCAACTGTCAGATTTAACCAATCTGGAAACGAAGCCGAGCTATTTGGGCTAGGGACTATTGATACACCACTGGGTGCAAAGAAGGTGGGATCTGATGCTGCTGAAGTCTCTGAGCAGGGTGGTGTATTCTCTCCCTTTGATAGCTTGCCGCTCAAGACTAAGAGCGGGATTACCGCGATCGCCGCAGGTTTTGTTGCCGCGTTCGCTGCGGGCGTGGTAATCAGTTTCGCTACAGACACAATTAAAGATCAAGGACAAAAAGAGCAGGTAAGAAATACGGGCTGGATGATGGCTGTAGCCGCCGCCGTGGCAAGTGGCACGATCGCTTGGGGATTAGGTCGACGATCTTCTAAGCTGATCGATCAATCAACCACCAACTTGCAAGCTCAATTTGAGGCGGTAATTCGTGGCGACATGAATCCCCACGCTTCAGTCTATAGCGAAGATGAGTTTGGGAGATTAGCGACAAGCTTTAACCAAATGATCCAATCGATTGTGGCGAATACCACTGAAGCTCAACGCAAAGCGGCCGAGCAAGAACAGGCTAAAGAAGACTTACAGCGTCAGGTAATCCGCTTGCTTGATGACGTAGAAGGTGCAGCGCGAGGTGACTTGACCGTACAAGCCGAGGTGACGGCTGACGTACTCGGCGCGGTTGCCGATTCTTTTAATCTCACGATTCAGAACCTGCGCGAGATTGTTAACCAAGTAAAAATTGCGGCGCGTCAGGTTAATGAAAGTTCTCGCGAAAATGAAGCGTTTGCCCGAAGTTTGTCATCAGATGCATTGCGTCAAGCCGAGGTGTTAAGTGACACCCTAAATTCAGTCCAAATGATGACTGAATCAATCCAACGTGTAGCTGAAAGTGCGCGTGAAGCTGAGCAAGTTGCCAAACTAGCATCTGAGACCGCGATCAAGGGCGGTGATGCGGTGGAACGTACCGTCGCAGGTATTCTCGACATTCGCGAAACGGTTGCCGAAACGACTCGTAAAGTTAAGCGGCTTGGTGAATCTTCTCAAGAAATTTCTAAGATCGTTGGTCTGATTTCCCAAATTGCTTCACGGACTAACTTACTCGCGCTTAACGCTAGTATTGAAGCAGCAAGAGCAGGTGATGCAGGACGTGGTTTTGCGATCGTTGCCGACGAAGTTCGACAGTTAGCCGATCGCGCTGCCAAAGCATCTAAAGAAATTGAGCAAATCGTGTTGCAAATTCAGAGTGAAACTAGTAATGTGCAACAAGCGATGGAAGTGGGAACACAACAGGTTATCGATGGAACAAAACGTGCTGAACAGGCGCGTCAATCGCTCACGGATATTATTCAAGTTTCCCATCGCATTGAAACTTTGGTATTGTCCATTACAGAAGATACGGTCAAACAAACTGAGACTTCAAGGACAGTGTCTCAGGTTATGCAGTCAGTTGAGTTGAGCGCTCAAGAAACTTCGCAAGAGTCTCAAAGAGTATCGGCTTCACTGCAAAATCTGGTAGGTGTTGCTCGCAGTCTACAGGATTCTGTGGAACGGTTCCGCGTTGATTCAGATGACAAGACAACGGGAGGTCGTTAAGCATTATTTAAATAGTATTTAAATAATGCTTAAGTATATTTAATTATATTTAATTATTATTTATTGCCTTCAGCCTAAGCTACTCACACCCTAATCTTTGAGAGGATCGTGTCATGAACTCGGAACAACAACAACAGCGGATCATGGGCTACTTCATCGAAGAAGCCCGCGAACATCTTCAGACAATTGAGCAAGGTGTATTAAATTTGCAAGATGTCTTACGTGATTCTGAATCTACTAATGAGCTTTTTCGAGCTGCTCATTCGATTAAGGGTGGCGCGGCTATGTTGGGCGTGGGGAGCATTCAGCATGTTTCTCACCGCCTAGAAGACTTTTTCAAAATCCTCAAAGAAAATCCGCAAATAACTGTCGATGAACGCTTAAAAAGCCTGCTATTAGCGGGATTTGATCCTCTCTCAGAACTTCTAGATGAATTGGAAGGCAGTTTTAGGATATCCAACGAGTTAACGACTGAGACAAGTAACCGTGTTAAGCCAATCTTTGCTGAGGTGGAATCATATCTAAATCAGTTAGTCTTAGATACTGATGGCGAGATATTGATTGATGCATTTAGTCAAGAAGAAGAAAGTATCACTCAACCGCAGGAATTGGTTGTTTCTCAAGAGTCAGTATTTCAGCAAGAAATCACGACAAAAATGCGAGATATGCTGCAACTGTTTCGAGTTACAGATAATGTGGAGAGCCGATCGCAGCTACAAGCAGTTTGTAATTACTTTCAAGAGATCGGTAACGATTTTGATTTACGAAATTGGGCTAATTTAGTCACGCAAATTAAAAATGCGATCGCTCAGCCTAGTAACTCATACCGTACTCTTGCGCCTATTCTGATTAGAGAGTTAAAAGAAGCCCAAGATCTAGTGCTAGCAGATCGGGAAGCAGAAATTGTCGTATCACTGCAACTTCAAAATCTACTACCCTACCGATTTTCCGATTCAGAGGAAGATGAGGTTAGCACAATCTTTACAACAGCATTTGGGGATATTGATGAAGGTTCGATTGTAGAAGATTTTGAGATCTCAGATACGGCTTCAGATGAAAATATCGATTTATTTGCAGATCAGGTCGATGAAGAAGAATTTGATTTGACAGCGATTCATGAAAACCAAATCGATCAAATGGATTGGATGGAAAGCGAATATGAAATCGTGGAAAGTCAACATATTGATGGACCAAAAGTTGGTGCTTCAGAGTTAAAGTCCTTGGCAATTCTGTTTGAGAATGATGATATTGATTTTGATGCGACTTGGGAAGATATTGAATCCAATGAAACGAGCATACTAAATCATGGAGACACTGATCTAGATAGTCACGATGAGTTTGCTGATTTGCTTGGTAATGATTCTGATAACAATGATTTAACCGTTCTCAGCCTAGGTAATGAAGAATCTAGCATTGACAAATTATTTGGTGATTTTTCTACCGAAGACTCTGCGACGAGAGAGATTAGTGATTCTTTATTCCCTGATGATCTTGACGATGCGTGGCAAAAAGAAGCTGATGACATCTCAGAGATAAGTTTAGAGATTACTTCTGAAAGTAGCGAAGCGAGTCTAGATCTAGATAGACTATTTACAGATGATTTTACAGTCGATAACTCTCTAGACGATCAGTTTGATGTTGATTTAGATATGGATATCGTTGAGCAAAGCAGCGATTTTCAAATTGACAATGAACTTCCAATTAACGATCAATTCAATGATATTAATTTTAATGAAGTGCTTGAAATTAATATTGATAATCCTGATTTTCCTGAATTGTTGCAAAATGTAGCAACTGCTGAACAGTTGATAACAGAAGAGGCTGCTGATACTCAAGATGAATCACAAAACCTCTCAAGTGAAGAATATTTTGCTCAGGTTGCTAGGCAAGAAAGTGCGATCGCTGATGTTGTTGATGATGACTCTCCTAGCGATCCATTTGCCTTAACTTTTTCAGAAGAAGGGATGACTTTGCTTGAAGATCCCTTTGCGATCAACGGAAATTTTGATGAAGTTTTATCCGATGTATCTCCTGAAATTGTCAATGAAGAAATTATCAACGCTGATGTCGATACTTTCTTAGAAGATTCTGAAGAGTTTATATCTGGCAGATATACAGAAGGAATGTCAGATGCTAAGGACTTTGACACAATTGAGACTTTTGGATTAAATATATTTGATGAGCTAGGATTTGATACTGATGAACTTGATGAATCAGTGTCAGATATTACTGGAGCGATCGCTTCTGACAACTTTGTCGATAAAGTTAATAATACCGATGATTTGGGTGATTTCTTTGTGGCTGGAGACTCTGAAAATCTTGCACTGATTGCTAACAATGATGAACCAGATATTTTTACCGATCAGTTAGATAATTTCTTTGCTACTTCTGAAGTTCTTGAAATTTCTAGCGATATTACTGATAGTAGTGGTTCTAGTGATGAATCTAGCAGTTATGAAGTCGGTAATATTGATGATTTAGGAGACTTTTTTAGCGGTTCTGAAGAGGCTGAAATCGTTTCTAGTGATATTGAAAATGAACTAGCCACTTATGCTAATGTCGCTAATAATACTGATACTTTAGGTAGTTTTTTTGATGGATCAGAAGAGCCTCAGCATTCAGATGAAAATATTGATGATGATGCTTGGGATGAATTTACTACTGATTCGGCAAATTCACTTGCTAATAATGAAGACTTAACTGTATTAGAAAATTTGTGGGAAGATGACTTCAATTTTGATCGCGAAGGATTGCTAACTCAAAGTGATGATATTGATAACTTTGCAAGTATGCCAGACTTCCAAAATACGAATTCCTCAATAATGGAATCGGGTCTGACGGCTATTGAGAAAGATCTAAATCTAGAAGATGATGAGATTACAGTAAAGACAACCATTGCTAATTTGGCGGATTTCTTCCAAGGTGAAGATGAGTCTGACGTTAGTTTATTACAACTACCTGAAGATGTTGGAAACGATCATCTGGCAGTTGATGAACCTCTAGATTTTGGAGAATTTAATGAGTTTACTGATTTAAACGGAGGTGATTCTCCAACCTCAGATTTTTTCTTTACTCAAGACTCAGAAATAAATATTTTGGAACCTGAGCATCAATCGCAGATAGAAGAACTAAATGGAATTGACGATAACTTTGACTTTGATGATTTAGAAGCGATGATTAGTAGTTCTAGTCATACTTCCAATGATATTAATGATTTTAGTAGCAATACATTCACTAGTCAGATTACAGATACTCTCATCAATGATCAGGTATCTATTGATTCTGATGACATGAATTTTGATGAATTAGAAGCACTTTTAGGCGAGTCTAGCAGCTTTGAACCTGAAACAAATAAAGCGACATCTCCCAACAATTTCGCAGCTTCTACCACTGTTAAATTAGCAACAAAGCCTACCGATGACTTTGACGAACTGGAAAGTATGCTTCAGTCTGCTTTTGCTAAAGACGTTGGACCGATAAAAACTAAATCATCGTCTGCACGTCCTTCGACAACCACTCGCAAGGCGAAGTTAGCCGACTCTACCATGCGTGTTGATGTCAAGTATCTGGACAGTCTTAATAACCTTGTTGGGGAATTAGTCGTAAACCGTAACCTTTTGTCGCAGGATCAAGAGAAATTGCAGCAGTTTATCACTAACCTGTTGCAGCAAGTTCAGTTGTTGAGCGATGTATCACAGAGGATGCGAGATCAGTACGATCGCTCTTTGCTAGAAGCTTCTCTTACCGCAGGGCGTGGACGTTCATTTAGTAGTTTTGATGTGTCATATTCAGGTGATGGTGGAAGCTCGAATACTTCTGCTAGCAGCGATTTTGAAGGAATTGAATTCGATCGCTACAATACCTTCCACGTGTTGTCGCAAGAGATTATCGAGCTGATCGTCCGAGTTCGTGAATCTGCCTCTGACATTGAGTTTGTGGTGGGTGAAACAGATCAGGTGACTCGACAGCTAGGGACAATTACCACCCAAGTTCAAGACGATCTGAAGCAATCGCGCATGGTTCCCTTTGCGCTGATTGCCGATAAATTGCCTAGAGGGATTCGCGATCGCGCGCTCAAGTCTGGTAAACAAGCTGATCTAGAAGTGTTTGGACGTGAAACCTTAATCGATAAGGCGATTTTGGAACAGCTTAACGATCCGCTTACACACCTTGTGAACAATGCGATCGATCATGGATTAGAAGATCCTGCTACTCGCCAAGCTGCTGGCAAATCGGCAATGGGTAAACTCGCGGTGCGAGCTTATCACCAAGGCAACCAAACTGTAATTTCCATTAGTGACGATGGCGCTGGCATTAGTACTGACAAAGTGAAAAAAATCGCCGTGTCTAAAAGAGTGCGATCGCAAGCTGAAGTTGATCAACTCAATGATACTGAGGTTTATGCCTTACTATTTGAGCCTGGATTTAGTACTGCTGCCCAAGCTGATGAATTTAAAGGTCGTGGCGTTGGGCTTGATGTAGTGAAAACTTGCCTTGATGACATTCGCGGCGTAATTATTGTGGAATCATTGGTTGGTAAGGGTACGACCTTTACGATTCGCTTACCGCTTACTTTGAGTATTTCTAAGGCGATGTTCTGTATTAGCGATCGCGCTCGGATTGCCTTCCCTGTCGATGGTTTCGAGGATATGGTGGAGGTTCCCCAAAGCCAGATTGTATTAAATGAAAAAGGTCAGCCTTGTTTGCCTTGGCGCGATACGATTTTGCCATTCCAACACCTATCCAATTTGCTTTCCTATAGCCGCCATCTTAGTCGCAGTAGTATCTATGGGAAGCAAGAGAATGATGAACTCTGCATTATTATTCTCCGCAATGACACTAGTTATCTGGCGCTGCAAGTCGATCAGTTTCAAGGTGAATATGAAATCGTTATCAAGCAGCTAGAAGGACCAGTTCCTCAACCTGCGGGAATTGCAGGTGCGACGGTGTTAGGAGACGGACGAGTGATGGCGATCGCTAACGTGTTGGAACTATTCGATATCGCGAGTGGTAGATTGCGTCCTTCAATTTCGGGTATTCCTATCAAGCCAGCCATCGAAGAAGAAGTGGCAGCCGATCCGACGGTGTTGATTGTCGATGACTCGATTACAGTACGCGAGTTGTTGTCACTGACCTTCGCAAAAGTCGGCTATCGTGTCGAACAAGCGAAAGATGGACAGGACGCATGGGAAAAGCTTCGCGCTGGTCTACCCTGCGACATGATCTTCTGCGATATTGAGATGCCGCGGATGGATGGGTTGGACTTGCTATCGAGATTGCAAAAAGATGAGCGACTGAAAGGTATTCCTGTGGCAATGTTAACTTCTCGTGGAGCCGATCGCCATCGTCAGTCCGCAATTCAACTTGGTGCGAAGGGCTATTTCACTAAGCCCTATCTCGAAGAAGAATTGCTAAGCGCCTCGAAGCGCCTCTTAGCTGGAGAAACTCTGCCTATCTAAGCGCGTATCCAAGCTAAGAGGCGATCGCCTATAATACCAACCAGATAGCTAGGATACTTTTAGGGTTAGCTGATGCTACAAATAGATCGCCAATATCTACCCACCAGCGACGAATTACCTGATTCCGATGATACGCCTGTGGATAACGAAGACCAAAATTTTGTACCGAATTTACTATTATTTTTGCTGGAATATATTTGGAAAAGTCGTGATGATTGGTACTTTGGTGTTGATATGGGTATCTATCACACCACTGGCGTAAGTCCGAGAGTGCCAGTAATTCCCGATGGATTTTTGAGCTTAGGTGTGGAGCGGCGTAAAAATGGTGGCTCGCGTAGCAGCTATGTGATGTGGGAAGAAGAATATACCGCACCGATTTTGAGCTTAGAAGTTGTATCTCATACCTATGGTGATGAATACGAAAAGAAATTAGATATTTATCGCAAATTAGG
>JAJAZG010000203.1 GCA_026785865.1 Pseudanabaena sp. CAN_BIN31 | reverse complement strand
CCGTTGTATTTGGCGATCGCACTCCAGACACAACCGCCCAGGCTCCTAAAATCACTCCTAACAGGAGCATCGAAGCATAAATCAAAGGTTGCTTGTAACGAGATTTTTTATTTGAGTCTCTCATAGCTATTTCCGCGACCAATAATATCTAGATTCTACAAAAGATTTCTTGCGATGTTAATCTTCAGTGCTAGACGGAAAACCGTCATCTTATAATTAGAACTTATTTTAACAAAGTAAGCATCACCCATCAGAATCGACTTTTCTTTTGCCTAGCTACTTAGTCATCACAATTCTAAAAAGAAGCGGTAGACTGATGCTTTTGTTACAAAAAAATGATAATCTTAACAAAAAGTAAAGTTTTGTTTTCCACCTAAATCTATGCTGCGTCTCGAACATGTTCAGAAAATTTATCCCACTGGCGAAGTCCTCAAAGACGTTAACTGGGAAGTCAAAACAGGCGATCGCATTGGTTTAGTCGGCGTAAATGGCGCGGGAAAATCAACACAGCTAAAAATTATTGCAGGCGAGATCGAACCCACCGCAGGGCAGATCGTGCGCCCAACTAGCCTCAAAATCGCCTATCTCAGCCAAGAATTTGACATCGAAGAAACTCGTACCGTCAAGCAAGAGATGTGGCAAGCATTTCAGGATGTCCGCGAAACTCAAAAAGAACTTGCAAAAGTCCATCACCATTTAGAGCATTTAAAAGATGGTGAAGACTATGAGCCAATCCTCAAGGTAATGGATCGGTTACAACGCAAGTTTGAAGATTGTAATGGCTATGAACTGGAGAGCCGTATTGATAAATTATTGCCAGATTTAGGTTTTAAAGCTGATGATAGCGATCGCCTTGTCAGCGAATATAGCGGCGGTTGGCAGATGCGAATGGGCTTAGGCAAAATTTTGCTGCAATCGCCAGACCTGTTGCTACTGGATGAACCGACCAACCATTTAGATTTGGAAACAATCGAATGGCTAGAAAAATATCTGCGATCGCTAAATACGCCAATGGTGATCGTCTCCCATGACCGCGAATTTCTAGATCGCCTTTGTACCTCGATTGTAGAAACCGAGCGCGGCGTATCGATGACCTATCTCGGTAATTACTCAGCTTATCTCACTCAAAAAGCCGAAAACAAAGCTGCTCAAGGAGCCGCCTTTGAACGTCAGCAAAAATATATTGAAAAGCAACAGGTCTTCGTCGATCGCTTTAGAGCTAGTGCCACTCGCAGTACCCAAGCCAAGAGTCGCGAAAAACAACTAGATAAAATTGATCGCGTCGAAGCTCCCGATAGCGATATGCGTACCTTGAAATTTCATTTTCCACCCGCTTCTCGCAGTGGACAAGTCACTGTTGAAGTCAAAAACCTGACCCATGCCTATGGCGATCAGATTCTGTTTTTGGGCGCAAAGCTGGAAATCGAAAGAGGCGATCGCGTGGCGTTCTTAGGCCCAAATGGCGCAGGAAAATCCACCCTTTTAAAAATGGTTGTGGGCAAAGAGCAATTCAACGAAGGCGAAATTACCCTCGGTCATAATGTCCTAGTTGGCTATTTTGAACAGAACCAAGCCGAAGCTCTCGATCTGCACAAAAACGTATTTGATACGATTCACGATGATTTCCCGAAGATGACTCATGAAGAAGTACGCGGCGTACTTGGCAAGTTCTTGTTTGGTGGCGACACCGTATTTAAAAGCGTGCGCGACCTCAGTGGCGGCGAAAAAGCACGACTCGCCCTCGCCAAAATGTTACTTACTCCCGTAAACTTCTTGATCCTTGATGAGCCGACTAACCACCTTGATATTCCTGCCAAGGAAATGCTCGAAGCTGCTTTGCGCGAATATGAAGGCACGGTGGCAGTAATCTCCCACGATCGCTATTTCATTTCGCAAGTTGCTAACAAGATTGTCGAAATCCGCGATGGCGATCTCTGCGTATATTCAGGCGACTATGCCTACTACCAAGAAAAAAGAGAAGAGGAAACAAGAGAATCTAAACATAACGCAGAGACAGCAGCGAAAGCGGCGAAAGATGCTGTAAAAAAGGAAAAAGAAAAAGCTAAGCAATCTGAAAAACGTCAAGAAAAGCAACAACAAAAGACGAAAGCAAAGTAATATGCATTTATCAATAGTAGTTTCACAAAGTTTTGCCCTGAAGTGAAATGCAGATTTCCACCCAAAATCTGGAGCTTTATCGAATTGAAAATTGATATAGCTTATTGAGGGTTTGAGTGATCCAGATAATTTTTTAAAAGTGTCGCTTCGCGACACTTTTAAAAAATTATCTGGGTTCTATGGTAGCTCAAAGCGCTGTATATGAACGAGAGAGACGCATCCGTTCCTTTTGATACAAACATATTACTTTTATGTTGAATCATATTGCAAAAAAACGTAATTTGATAGAACGTTATTCCCAAGGAGAAAGAAACTTTGAGGGATTAGATTTGGAGGGAATAGATTTAAGTAAAGTTAATCTCAGCAATGCGATTTTACGCAACACAAATCTAGTTTTTGCCAATCTATGGGAGGCAACTCTCTGTAATGTCGATCTATCAGGTGCAAATTTGTCCGATGCAGATCTGTCAGGCGCATCTTTGTTAGATGCTAATCTTAGCAATGCCAATATCACTCGCACCAACTTTAGTTATGCAGGGCTAAGTGGCGTTCAGTTTACAAATGTAAGGTTTGATAGCGCTAACTTTCGGCTAGCGATTTTGAATTGTACAAATTTGCATGGTACAGATTTTAAAGGAGCAAATTTACAAAGGGCTTATCTTCTCGAAACTAACCTTTCTAACACAGATTTGAGTCATGCTAACTTGCATCAGGCTTTCTTGTTTCGCGCTAATTTGAGTCGTTCTAATTTACAAAATGCCAATCTTAGTGAAGCCGATCTCAGTGAAGCAAGTTTACATGGCGCTAATTTAAAAGGAGCAAATTTAAGTGAAGTGGATTTACGCGAAGCAGATCTCGATCGCGTAGACTTCAGTGAGATTAATCTCCGTTTAGCAAATTTAAGTGGACTAAATTTAAGCAATGTCAATTTTATTGGCAGCAATTTGAGTAAAGCAATTTTGCGCGGTACGATTTTGCGCGGCGCTTGTTTTAACGGTGCAAATCTATGGAATGCTGATTTGGCAAATGCTGACCTGACTGGAGCCGACTTGACGGGGGCAGATTTGCGCGGTGTCAACTTTGACGGTGCTAATTTAAAACATGCGCTGTTGGATGTGGGCTGGATGAATGAGGCAAGGATCTGTCAGACGATTTTGCCCGATGGCAATGTCTCTCATCGGGGTTACCGTTCGTAATATTAGAGCAGACAAGGGGCTTAAGCCCCTTGTTTTGGATTTAAGCGGTGCTTCGTATCGCATGACACAGGTTATATTAGTCAACATGAAAAAATTGTTTGTTTTTAAGGATCAAAAATTATGGCGAATGGCGCTGACCCATCGCTCCTATGTTCACGAAAATCCTAGCGCAGGGGAAGACAACGAGCGTTTAGAATTTTTGGGTGATGCCATTTTAAATTTTTTGAGTGGTTCTTATCTCTATCGTCAACATGCCGATTTGGGGGAAGATGAGCTTACTCGTCGCCGCGCGGCATTAGTCGATGAAAGGCAACTAGCAAATTTTGCGATCGCCTTAGAGTTAGATACGCAAATTTTATTAGGTAAAGGAGCGCTGCGCGATGGCGGCAATAAGAGCGAGAACCTTTTAAGCTGTGTATTTGAGGCAATTATTGGTGCTTTTTATTTAGATTGTAATTGTGATGTGGAGGCGGTGCGTCCTGCGGTGGAGGCGTTGTTTGATTCAGTGCCACCAGAATTAGTCAATACTCGCGCCGATCTTGATGCTAAAAACCGTTTGCAAGAATGGGTGCAGTCATATATCGGTCATATTTTACCGAGCTATGACACTCCAAAAGTGGGCGGAACCGATCATCTGCCCGAATATGCGTCTAAAGTATATGTTGGCGATCGCCTTTATGGTCAGAGTATGCGAAATTTTTCTAGCAAAAAAGAAGCAGAACGAGCCGCCGCGCTCGACGCATTAGCACAAATAGAAAGAATGTTATGAGTTTTGGTAAATATCGCTTCGCGATATTTAGCAGAATTGGAGTGAAATTTATGACTGAAGACTGGTTAATGATTGGCAAAATTGTCTCACCACAAGGGCTGAAAGGCGAGGTGAGAATACTATCCTATTCGGATTTTCCTGAACGTTTTGAGGATGCTGGAAAACGTTGGATTGCGGCTTCTGAGAAGGATGAACCGCAAGAGATCATGATGTTATCGGGACGAGAAATTACTGGCAAAAAGAATCTATTTGCGATCCGTTTAGAAGGAATCGATAATTGCGATCGCGCTGAAGCTCTTCGTAATTATGTAATGTTTATCCCCACTAGCGATCGCCCCAAACTAAGACATAACGAGTATATGATTGCGGATTTGGTTGGTTGCCATGTTTATCATCAACCGACGGGAAAGCTATTGGGTGAAGTGATTAGCATTCTCGCCGCAGGAAATGATTTGCTAGAAGTTCGCAATCTCGAAAATAATGAAATCGAGTTAATTCCTTTTGTCGAAGCGATCGCGCCATTTGTGGATATTCATCAAAAAAGAATTGAAGTTATCCCCCCACGCGGGCTGATTGACAAATGGCTTGAGGATACACCCTTAGAAATAGGCGATGGTGCTTTAGAGGTATAATTATATAGAAGCCTTGCTTTGCAAGGCTTCTATATAATTATTTGATACAGGCAATCATGATTCCAGCATCGGGCGAAGGTTTTAAATCGGGTTTTGTGGCACTAGTCGGACGACCCAATGTCGGAAAGTCCACATTGCTCAATGCCCTTATTGGTCAAAAGATCGCGATTACTTCGCCTGTCGCTCAAACTACGCGCAATCGTTTACGCGGAATTCTGACCTTGCCCGAAGCGCAAATCGTGCTTGTCGATACTCCCGGAATTCATAAGCCGCATCATTTACTAGGACAAACAATTGTCAAAAATGCGATCGGGGCGATCTCTTCGGTTGATACAAATGTTTTGGTGGTCGATGGTAGCGATCGCATGGGAACAGGCGATCAATTTGTTGCGGAAACGATTTTACAAAGCCGCGTTCCCACAATTATGGGTATCAATAAAATCGATATGATCGATGCGGAAATTGATACCGCCGCTAGTTATGAAAATTTTGCCGCCGAACATGGCTGGCAAGTTGCCAAGTTCTCATCGGTCACGGGTGAAGGATTGGAAGCTTTGCAAGCGATGATGTGCGATCGCTTATCCCTAGGGCCCTATTACTATCCGCCTGATTTAGTCACCGATCAGCCTGAGCGCTTCATTATGGGCGAGTTAATTCGCGAACAAATTCTTTTACTCACTCGCGAAGAGGTTCCGCATTCTGTCGCAGTCAGCATCGATCAAGTCGATGAACAGCCGAAAATTACGCGGGTAATGGCGACTGTGCATGTGGAACGCGATTCGCAAAAGGGAATTTTAATTGGGAAGAAGGGACAAATGCTGAAGGAGATTGGCACAAATGCCAGACAGCAAATGCAGAAGCTAATTATGGGTTCTG
>JAJAZG010000202.1 GCA_026785865.1 Pseudanabaena sp. CAN_BIN31 | reverse complement strand
TCTGCGACCACCGTTATATAAAAAAATAAACCATCCTATGCCGGGGCCGCGGGGGCTCCGCGCCCGCCACACTCTTTTTGGGTTTTATATTGTCTAGCTACTTAGGCGAGCTTTTTGGTCACTTTTCTTTAGAGAAATTGATTTGAGTTGACCAAATTTTAGTTGCTCAATAAAGCTTCAACAAACTCATAGCTAGAAAATGGACGCAAATCTTCGATGCCTTCACCAGCACCGATAAATCTGATTGGTAAGCCTAGCTGTTGGACTACCGCGATCGCCACACCACCTTTTGCCGTGCCATCAAGCTTAGTAAGAATTATGCCTGTAATCCCTGCGGATTGGGAAAAGATTTCGGCTTGCTTAAGTCCATTTTGTCCGAGAGTGGAATCTAGAACCAGCAAAGATTCGATCTTGGCATCGGCGGATTTTTTATCGATAATGTGGCGGATTTTGCTAAGTTCTTCCATTAGATTTTTCTTATTTTGGAGTCGGCCAGCCGTATCGACTAGCAATAACTCTGTGCCTCTAGCTTGAGCCGCACTAATTGCATCAAACACGACAGCCGCAGGATCAGCATTTTGGGCAGGATTAGAGATCACTTCTACATTTGATCTTTGTCCCCAACTTTTGACTTGCTCGACTGCCGCCGCACGGAAAGTATCGGCTGCCGCGATCAGGGTTTTGTAACCAGACTTAACACTGAGATGAGAAAGCTTGCCGATGGTCGTGGTTTTACCCGCACCATTTACGCCTGTAATCAGCCAAATATTTAGTTGATTTTTTTCAGGAATCAACATGGGAATCGGTTCGCCATTTTTCTGAGTTGATACATCAAGCATCTCGCGCAAAATTTGTTTGAGATAGGCGATCGCTTCTTCTGGTGGTAAAACTTCTTTGCGAAGTTTATCTTGCAATTTAGAAATAATTTGATCGGTTGCCTTTACCCCAACATCAGCCTGTAACAGCAAAGCCTCAATATCATCAACAGAGTCAGCACTGAGGGGACCTTGTCCAACGATCGCCTTAAGTTGATTGACTAGCGATAATCGAGTTTTGTCTAAACCTTGACGCAGACGATTGAGCCATGTGATTTCTTCGGCTGAGATTTCTTCGGGACGGCGACCTTGTGAGGCGAGGACTTCGGCTGACCAGATAAAATCATCATCAAACTCCATCGTGGCTTTGCGTCTCGATGCGACGACTGGCTTAACTTCTGGCTCTGGCTCAATGATTGCCGTAGCTTCGAGAGCAGCAATCCGCGCAAGGCGATCGCTTTCCGACTGCATCCAAAAAGGCACAGCCGCAGGTTCATCGATAATTTCTGTTGGTGCGATCGGGTTAGCATCTTCAACTAATACTAGTGTTGATTCGGGTGCGATCGGCTCGACGGCTTCAGCAATTTCAAGTTCAACAATTTCTACCTCAGTAACCTTAGCTTCAGGCTCAACTATTTCAGGCTTAATAATTTCTTCTTCAGAGGCTTCGGCTTGTTGTTGCACATTGGCATAAGCTGCCTTCGCCCAATTTAATAAATCTTGTGATGCAGGCGATGCGATCGGGCTAGATTCTAAAGCAGGTGAAGGATCTGGCGTTTTTTCTTCAGTTTGGGCTGGCTCTACAGGTTGATTTTTGCCGTCTTTATCATCATCAAACTTTCGTTTAAACCAATTAAACGCCATACCAAAACCCTCGCACTTAGAACTATTAGCTTCTAATCCTAACCTTTAGAGCCAATTAGTGTAAATGCAGCCCAATTACGCGGACTGGGATCATCTCGCATAATCTTGATAATCGCTTGTGTGATTTTTTCTTTGGCAGTATTGCAAGCGTCGAAAAAAAGTTACACAATGTCGGCGAGAAGCTCTATCGCACCACCAAAATTATTTCCGTATAATTTTGAAATTGAAGTTGATTAAAATCAACAGATGGGAGATTGCCAAGTAACCGTTCAAGAGGATAGAAGAAGAAGAGAAAGGAATTTGCATTTGCGTTAATCGATAGCTCTCAGGTATTGCTAATCTAGCATCTGTAACTCGGCTTCAATTGTTGTTCTTTCGATGATTCAGGGATCACCTGATGCGATCGCTCTCATTTGCAATGCGTTGAGTACCGTTTCGTCAATACCTTCGATGGTTCGATGCGTGCGATCGCCTGACATCACTTGTGCAATCATCCTTTGCTTGTTCTCAATTACTCTAATTTGATGAAAGGATCTGGAATCCTGCTTGTGCAAAATGTTGATCGAAGGTGAGAACTTCTTGAATATTACGATCTTGCATAACAATGAATGAGACGCAATCTACTAAGCCCCATTCTTTGTCGGGGCGGTTTTTGTATAGCCCAAAGGCACGGTCAAAGATTTCAGGTGTGAGGCGGATAACTTCAACGTCTTCTGAATCAAGAAATTGTTCGATTACTTCTATTGCTTCATTTTTATATCTACGAGCTAGGGAGTTTGCAATTTCGAGAAGGACTGCATCGGTGGTGACTATGGCTTGATCGATATAGCGATCGCTTAAATCTAGCGCCTGTGTGTGATATTGATCGCGTTCGTTGATGAGGGCAATGATGAATGAAGTATCAATGAATATTGTCAAGGTTTTTTTCTCCACTCATGTACTGGTCAATGTTAGTGGCAAAATCAACTGGGGCTTGAATTTTGATACGTTTGAGTTTGTTTAAGATGCCTGTTTTGGGTTTGACTGTGGATTTGGCGTTGGCAAATTGCTTGACAAATTCGTATAGCTCATCAAGGTTGTCTTGTTCGACTTTGTTGATTTCGGCGTAGATTAGTTCTTTAAGAGTCATGGTGATTTGCCCTCAACTGAATTATCGTAAGCGGTAGGCTTAAACAATTATTTTATATTGCGATGGATCTGAATCGCCTGACATCACTTGTGCAATCATCCTTTGCTTGTTCTCAATCACAGCTAAACATCTATTTTTGCGGCGATGTAGCTAAAAGTTGTTGTCATTGAGCTATATAGCAGTTTTCACATGAGCATAGGCAAAATTAGGCTTCTGAAATACTCGAAAAACTTAGATTTGATTGCACATGGTCAACTGAAAACCGCTATAACTAAATTATCAAACTGTTATTTTGGCAGGCGATCGCTCTAAAGCAACATAACTCAAGAGCCTATTATTCCTTACTTATACGCTAAAATCGTGAAAAGATAAGGCGGTGAGGGATAAAGCGTGACTGAGTTACAAAATGGGAAATATCAGTTGATTGCAAAGCAATCAACACAGGGTTTTAGTTGCACGTGGAACGCGATCTCAAAAAATGCTGATGGCACGGAAACTAACTGCACGGTTTATAGCGTCGATAGCAGTTTAGTCAACGATGAAAATCATCCTGAATTTGTCAGGCTCATGACGCTGGAAGCTAAGGCGATCGCCTCTGTTAGCCACCCTAGTTTGCCCCAAATGGAATTTTTTGTAGAGGA
Source organism: Pseudanabaena sp. CAN_BIN31 (assembly GCA_026785865.1). Classification (GTDB taxonomy): domain Bacteria; phylum Cyanobacteriota; class Cyanobacteriia; order Pseudanabaenales; family Pseudanabaenaceae; genus Pseudanabaena. Next base: position 5,980 of record JAJAZG010000202.1, on the reverse strand, counting down.
TGACTCGTCTTACTTGGTGATGCAAGAGGTGACGGGGACAAATCTTAAAGAAATTTTGCAACAGGGACATGCGCTTGCTGAAGATGATGCCATTCGCTGTTTTGCGGGCATTGTTGAGGCTTTGCAGGAGATTCATCAGCTTAAAGCTGAACATCATAACATCCAGCCTAAGCAAATTGTCATTGTTGAAGATCCACAAACTAAGGCTAAGCAAGCAGTTCTTACAGGCTTTGCCCCTGCTATTCAAATTACGCCAAAATCCACATCAAGCGAACAGGTGCAAAATGCCTATGTGCCTTATTTTGATAGCAAGGTCAATGCTAGTCGTGGCGCACAGGATGTCTATGCCCTTGCAGCAACCATGTACTATGCCGTTACAGGGCAAGTGCCTGAGTCTTTTTGGAGAAGAAAGCTCTCCGATCGCGATACCCTCAAGTCCCCAATCGAAAATAATCCTAGACTGTCTCTCAAGCTGAATGCGGCGATTTTGCAAGCGATGCACCTTGAGGCAAATAAGCGTCCTCTATTGCGAAATTGGCTGGATGCTTTACCCAAAGAACTTACTTCGACACAGACGACAGTACAAGCTGCAATTCAGCACGATTTTGATGAAAAGATCGCTCAGCGCCAAGTGCCTATGGGGTGGCTGTTGTGGAGTGGCACGTTTTCAGTGCTTATGTCACTGTTGCTATCGGTAACGCTGAGTAAGAGTTTGACGGGGCTAACTTGGGTAGCGAGTACTCGGCTGTCGGGGCTAACTTGGATGGCACTGATCGGTTTAACAGGACTTTTTGGATTTACAATCGCGGTTGATCGCACGGTTAGCTCTTGGGCAAGCGTGATGTCTTTGGCTCTATTGGGATTTATCCTGTTTGTGGTGTCGCCAGTATTGCCGCAGGGTTTGTTAATTACCGCAGTAGTTTTGCTAATCGCGATCGCTGCTTATTTGACATGGAGACAGGAATGGTATCGCCTCAAGGATTTACAAAGAGCATGGTATAAACTCGGCGATCGGACTAGAAACAATCTGGCAGGTTATCCATTTTGGCAACGCTATGGGATGTTAATTGCGACTAATTGGATTTGTCTGATCATTGGTAGAATTATTTGGGGCATTGCAATTTCGCAAGGTTTACAACAGGGACAACAGGTTTAAAAAACTATGGCTTGGCAAGTTGGCGATAAATTACACAATGGTAAATACACCATTCTCCAAAAGCTGGGACATAGTGGTTTTGGGCAAACCTATATTGCTGAATATGTCGGTAATCCTAATGCTGTTAAGAACCCCGCTCAATCTGCTCAAAAAGTGGTGCTAAAACATCTCAAGCAGGAACCGAACGAGGAACAGCAGGAATTTTTACATCGCCAAACGGATTTTATGAATGAGGCGCTCCGTTTAGCGAGTTGTGATCATCCCCATATCGTCAAGGTCTATCCGCGCACTTTTTGGGGAAGCAACTTGGCGCATATGGTGATGGAATATATTGAAGGCGACAATCTAGAAGTATTGCTGAAACAGCGCCAGCAGCCCCTATCGATCGATGAGGCTTTGCGCTATATCGATCAGGTTGCCCAAGCCCTCAATCATATTCACAGCTTCGATCCGCCCCTGATCCATCGTGACATCAAACCCGCGAATATTGTCCTCCGTCAAAAAAGCCGTGAGGCGGTGGTGGTGGATTTTGGTAGTGCGAAGGAGGTGCGCTCTGGATCGAATCTCTCTACTAAGGCGGTTTATACGGCTGGCTATTCGGCAATCGAGATTTATACGGGTGTCAAAAAAGATACCTATACCGATGTTTATTCTTTGGGCGCAACTCTTTATTTTTTGTTGACAAAAGTTCAACCCACTTCTGTTCAAGAGCGTGTTATGGAGGATATCCAGCCACCGATAGCAATTAATCCGAATATTTCAGAACGGGTGAGTCAGGCGATCGTTGCGGCGATGGAAATTAAACCGAAGGAACGGGTACAGACTGTTTCTGAGTTTTTGCAACGTTTGGGCATTGCGCCGAAGCTTAATCAATTTCAGTGGCTTTTTGGGGCAAGGGTTGAGCCGTCAAGTTCAAGCAATGATCGAAGTGTCGAACAATCTGCCAAAATTGCTGCTGCTGAGAAACAATTAGTGATCGAGCGTCAACGTCGGGAACAGGAAGAGAAAGCGGCTAGGGAAAAGATGCAACGGTTGGAAGCGGATAAACAACGTCTGGCGAGGGAGTTGCAACAGGCTAATGCGGAAAAGGAAAGGCGGGAAAAGACTGAGGCTCAAGAACGTCAGCACCGCGAACGGGAGGCTAATGCCGAAAGGGAAAGGTTGCAAAAAGTGGAGGCAGATAATCAACGTTTGGAAAGGGAGCTACAACAGGCTAATGCAGAAAAGGAGCGCCAAAATCAATTAGCAAAAGCAGCAGAGTTGCGAAAGACTCAGGAGCCTAAGAAAGAAAGTATCAAAGTTACAGAAGTTTTCGATCAAACAAACCACAGTAAAAACATTGAGAAAGTCCCTTTGCAGCCCTTTCAAGGTTTTACTGCTTCTAGTTTAAGCGCAAAACTTTATAGTGCTGAGCCTGCTGAGCAAATACGTTTGGGTAAAGTCGAATTGAGATCGGCGAGGGGAATTTATTATAATGAGCTGGAGAAACTGCTGAAGGCGAAGGAATGGCAATCGGCGGATAGACTGACCTCTAGACTAATTCAGAAGTTGGCACATCGCGAAAAAAAAAGTTACCTTTGGGTTGATAGAGATTTCAAGAGTTTGCCTTGTGAAGATTTATTTACGATCGATCGCCTGTGGTTCCATTACAGCGATGGACTGTATGGGTTTATCATCCAGAAGCAAATTTATGTCGAGTGTGGTGGTAAGCTGGATTTTAGTCATTCAAGTGATAAGACTTGGGACAAATTCTGCGATCGCACTGCATTGAAAAGCGAGGGTAAGTGGTTGGACTACCCTGACCAATTTTTTCTTGATAATTTTATGAAGGTTAATGGACACCTGCCTAGTGTGTGGGAGAGTTCGAGGGTGAGGTGGGATGTTTTGAGTGTGTACCTCTTTTCTCGCATCGAGACTTGTAGAGCCTAAACCATAAAGCTTTCACACTTCTATTAACTTTTGTAAACCAACATTTTCTTACAGCATAATCAGCAGTCTGAATCACGGATTAGACGGATTTAGGGATGACACAGAAGTATTGATAAATAAAGGAATCGATAAGGTTACGAATAGAAAAAATTAAAATCTGTGAAATCAAATAATCCATTTAATCCGTGATTCAGACTCTTTTGTTATTCACTAGAAAGTAAATAGAGCCTTTAACTAACTGTTTTTAGCCAAGAAGAACTCGTAAGATTGGAATCAACCGTTGCTAAAGTTAGCTGATAGAAAACGGCAGTAGCAGCTATAAAGCGATCCGCAGGATCTTGATGAGGTAAGTCAATCTGGCGACTCAATAGCGCAATTTCATTGTTTAGAGCCGCTTCACGAATCTCCAAATTTTTTAGCGCTAAACTTACCCAAATACTCGTATTGGGTTGCAAAGATATCCTTCCTTTCTCCGCAAGGATCGTCGCCTCCCAAATGCTAATCGGACTAAGCCAAATCTCATTACTTAAGTTTGCGATCGCAGTTTGTAGTTGGAGCGATAGGCGAGAATTTCCCAGTAAATACCAAAGCCAAATATGGGTATCGAGTAAAAGCTTCACTGAAGTACTTCCCACGCAGTTTCAGGTAAAGCAGAGATAACAATATCTCCCAAAATCTCTCCACTTCCTTTCATCACCCCAAAAGCTGGACGTTGCTTTCCATTTGATGCAGGATAAATAACAACCAAAGGCACACCATTATGAAACACCGTTAAGGGCATTTTAGTGTCTTGAACCTCAGTAAATAGCGCTTGTAATGCTTGCGGTAGCTCGGCGGTACTTAGTCGTCCCATACTAGTTTCAGCTCCAATTTATAACACATTCTTGTAATTAACTGACAAATCGCTCTCTACAGAACAACAGCCAATAAAACCTGACTCTTCTAAAAGTTCAAAGGCGGTTTTTTTCTTGGTTTGCATTAGCTTTTGATAATAGTCAGCGATCGCCGCACGAAGAATATCAGACAATTCTTGCTTCGTTTGTTGTTGAATATAGGTGAGCTTATCCGTAGTTTCGCGATCAATTTTGGTATTGAGTTCTGACATTCAACGTTTTCCTTGTTTGAGCTTTTTAGATAGGCACTCATCAAGCCGCACTTTCATAATCTTAGATATTATTTGCTCTCCTTTTTTGTCGTACAAAAGATCTGAAATCTTCCATTGTCAATGGATCTAGCCACTGATGCCGCTCCTTTGTATAGTCACCAGTACCAGACTCAAACCTCAACAAAAATCTCGCAGCCCCCGCATAGCCCAATTCTTGAATCAGTGCATTATAGCCTCGTCTCGAAATCTCACTAGCTTTCATCATTCAATCTCCTATTAACTCTTGATTTTCCATTAACCAAGTTACTGGATTAGAAACTTTTATCTGAATATTATCAGCATAGCTCATTGCCTTCCTGATTAAGCGATCATCTGTCGTTAAAAAAACCCTTGCACTTGAAGCTTCCGCAGATGCTATATGCAAAGCATCATACAGCGTAAAACCAAGTTTACACAATCCCTCTGCTCTATTCTCAATATTTTCATTCGTCTCGACAAATTCCTTTGCCGCACCTAAGAAAGCAAAAATCTGACTGCGACCTTCAGGATTAGGAAGCCTTTGCAACTCAAATTCCAAAGCGTCGCTGCTAATTAAAGTCATGTCATTGCGATCGCAACATTCAAGGATCGTGACAACAGCCTCAGTCTCTAAACGAACTCGATATTGACTCGTATCATCTAAAAGACGACAAAAACAACATGAATCAAGATAAATAGCTAAAGATTTACTCATAAATTATTCTTGATTTAGATAGGGATAACGATATCTCCACTTCCTTTCTTCATCCCCAAAGCTGTTCTGCCACAAAAGCTTCCAGTACTGAAGACTCAGCTTCTAGAACCGATCGCCCAAAAGTTTCGATATGAAATAAAATCGCCGATCGCACATCATTGAGCGCCTCTTCATAGGAGTCACCCTCACCAACTACAACCCATTGAATACCTAACGGATAAGCAACATAACCCTCTGGATGCTTTTCCACAATGATTTTGATGTGTTTCATAATTGATTTGCAAGACAACATTTACTGTCGCCTCAATTCTAACGCTTGGATCGTGCTTAATGATGAAAATATTGCTAGATTTGTAACAGCAGTACCACAACGCAAGAGGTAAAAGCAATGACTAAATTTCAAATGTTTGATTCAGTCACCTTAAATCAAGACATCCAACTTAGTCGAGGTGAAACTGCTCCTAGAGGCACAGATGGCGCGATCGTTGAAATATTCAAAGATGGAGAAGCTTACTTAGTTGAGCTATTTGATGGCTGGTTAAAATTCAATCCTGAAGGCGATATTGTAGAAACTGCTCAAGACGATTCCGAAGCCTTTCGCGACACTCTAGAGGTAGAAGTAGTTTATCCCTATCAACTCGATCTAGTTGTCAAAGAACACACAGCAGAGCAAACTGCCAAAATCCAACTTTTTACATTAATCAACTCATTATCAGGAGACAAAATCCTTCAAATCGGAGAATTTGCCGAATTTCTCTACCAAAGACAAACAGGATTAGTTACAACGCCAAAATCGTGAGGTGAATCTATAAAAGTTAAATATGATGCAGAAGCAGATATCCTCATTTTTGTCTTGAAAGATGACTTTCCATACAACGTCATATCTGAAGAATGCGGCGTAATTATCAGCTATAGCCGAGCACATGACCCCATTAGTATTGAGTTTTTAAATGCTTCCAAACGTCAATTATTCAATCCTAGTGAGACAAACCTCGTTATTACATCAACTGCTGCTTAATTCATTGCGGATTTTCGCGATCGCTGGTTGATATACTTT
>JAJAZG010000201.1 GCA_026785865.1 Pseudanabaena sp. CAN_BIN31 | reverse complement strand
AGCTTCCCCAATAGGATCGCCACCCTTTTTGGTGATCTTTTGAAAAACAGTCGTTATTTCGCCTTGCTGTGTCTTTTTAGTAAGTTTAAATTGCTGTTTTAAGTTTTCTAGTTGATTTTTAAGAAAATTATTGTCTGACTCTACTTTGGCGCATTGGCGCGTCAGATCATCGGAGCTATCACGGTTAATAATTTCACCCAACTCTTGTTGTTTCTCGATCGCCAACAGCCTCGCCAAATCTCCATTTTTATAGGCGATATTGATCTCCTTCATTACTTCAGTACAGTATTCTCGATCGGCTTCATTCGTGACTTTATCGGGATGAAAGGTATCGGCTAAGCGTAAAAAAATCTGGCGAATCTTTTTTAATTCATCTCGGTCTGGCTTAGAAACATCTCGCGTAAATTGCTGATCAGAATTCTCCTCATGGCTGCGCCAATCATCTTCATCACCATAATCTTCAGCTTCAAATTCATCGCCCCCAGTAGGGAAGTGTCTCGGGCTAATGATTCCATCAGCTTGGAGATGATAATAGACTGACTCAATATCTTTACGCGACTTTTTACCAAATTTTCGCCCCGTGAAAATCTCATTGAATACATCATGGATTTGAGTATCAAGGTCTAATACTTTTTGCCGTAATGGGGCGCTGCGTTGGGCGATCTCAATACCAATCTCTTGAATACTCTCGTTCAGATTCTCTAACTTCGTGCGGTTAGTTTCAATTTGCTTAATTAGTTTTTCGTTTTCCTTCTCTAAGAAATTTAAGCGAAGACGAAGATCGGAAACCCCAAGATCATTCTTAGAGTCCGCAGTAGTGGTTTTAACAGGTTTAGTCGTTTTAGCGGGTTTAGCAGTTTTAGAGCTTCGAGGCATAGGAGTTTGATTTGGTAAAGTAACCACCTTAATATTCTAAATTCTAATCTGGTTTTTTGCCTACCTACTTACAGAGCTTCGCGCTCAAACCAGAACCAGCAAAAAATTTAAAAGGGTTGCTTTGCAACCCTTTTAAATTTTTTACTGCGGTTCGTTTGATCGGAAATTGCTGTAAAAGCTATAATCAACCGCAGGTCTGTCTAAATTTTTGTCAAGTAGCCCCTAACATTTTTAAAATATGTCTTCTCCAACCCCTGACGTACCAGCGAGCGAGTCTCGCGAAGCCCGTACCCGCCAAATGCTAGGCATGAAAGGTGCGGACGTAACAGGCGCTTCGATATGGAAAATCCGCTTGCAATTGATGAAACCGATTACGTGGATACCTTTGATGTGGGGCGTACTTTGCGGCGCTGCTTCATCTGGCGATTTTACATGGTCGATTGAAAATGTATTCCGATCGCTGCTGTGTATGCTCATGTCTGGCCCCCTGCTGACGGGCTACACTCAAACCATTAATGACTATTACGATCGCGAAATTGATGCGATTAATGAGCCTTATCGTCCGATTCCATCGGGTGCGATTCCCCTCAATCAAGTCATCATTCAGATTTGGGTCTTGTTGATTGCGGGAATCTCTGTTGCTGCCATTCTGGATGTCACCGCAGGGCATACTAATTTTATGATTACGAAACTAGCGATCGGTGGTTCATTCCTTGCCTATATTTATTCTGCACCACCTTTAAAACTTAAGCAAAACGGTTGGCTCGGCAACTATGCCCTTGGCGCAAGCTATATCGCTTTACCTTGGTGGGCTGGTCATGCTCTCTATGGAACTCTTAATTGGACAGTGGTAGCCGTTACCTTGTTCTATAGCCTTGCAGGTTTGGGGATCGCCGTTGTGAATGACTTTAAGAGCGTAGAAGGCGATCGCGAGTTGGGACTAAACTCCTTACCTGTGATGTTTGGTGTGCAGAAAGCTGCTCTATTATCAGCAACGGCGATCGATGTGTTTCAAATTGGGATTGCCATTTATTTGGTTACTGTTGGCGAGCAGCTATTAGCTAGTTTAATTGTGCTGTTAGTGATTCCCCAGATTACATTTCAAGACATGTATTTTTTGCGCGATCCGCTTAAAAATGATGTTAAATATCAAGCCAGCGCTCAACCATTTCTTGTAATTGGCATGTTGGTCGCAGGTATTGCGATGGGACACGCAGGTATTTAAAGAGAGAGGTAGCGCAAAGCGCTCCCTTTCTCAATAGCGTAATAAAAAAAGACTCGCAAAGCGAGTCTTTTTTTATTTTGTTAGAAGTTAGTTGAAGCGTTGAGTTTACTCGATTGCTGTAAATTTGCAACCTGTTGTTGTACTGATGGCGAGTACAACCGTAAATAGTTCCAATAATTACCTAAGACCTTAGATACATAATCCCTAGTTTCGTCATAGGGAATGCTATTCACAAAATCATCAGGATCGCCAATACTGCGCCCTTCTACCCAACGACCGACAGCGCCAGGACCCGCATTGTAGCTAGCCACAGCCAGCATCGTGTTGTCTCCATAGCGACTGTGAGTATAGTCTAGATACCAAGTTCCAAAACTGATATTGTCATCAGGTTTATCGAGATTGTAATCACTTACGCCTTTTTTGTTAGCAATCCATGAGCCTGTTTCTGGCATGATTTGCATCAGCCCGATCGCGCCTGCACTAGAACGAATTTGGGCTTCAAAGCGGGATTCTTGACGCATTAGACCGATGACAAGGGCTGGAGAAAGTTTGCGATCGCTTGCCCAGTTAGAAATTAAATTCCAATAATGAAATGGATAGAGCGACTGCATATAAGCAGAATGCTGCTTGAGTTGAGCGATTTCTGCTTTTTGAGAACTGGGAACATCAATCCAATTTAAACTTTCGAGAATTTTAATGCCAATGAGATTATCTTGATTGGCAACCCGCAAAACGCCATCGGTAAAGATTTCCTTGGGTTCAAGATTCCGTTTACCACCGACTTCTGTGACCCATTGAGAACGTGCATCACGATCTAAACCAAGAATATATAACTCTTGCAGTTTCGTCGATCCCGCAGGCAAATCTTGTCTGGCAGTGGGCAAAGCGATCGCAGGTGTGGTGTAACGCGCTGTCGTAAAAGTACCAACTTGCCAACCGAGAGAACTCGCCGCTCGCCATGCAAAATAAGAATCTGGATGTTGACGAATGGTAAATTCAAAAAACTTCTTGGCTTTGGCTTTGTCGCCAATTTGATTAGCCCACTTGCCCGCCCAGAAACTGGCTTCGGCGGTAGAATTTCCGTCAGGACTATTGGCAATTAATGCATCAACCGTAGCGATCGCATTAACAATTTGTCCACCTTTCGCTTGTCCTTTGGCAATTCGCCAACGCAATTCACCCGCATCATTACTACTGCCATAGCGCTCTAGCAATAAATTTCGCGCCCCACTTGCAGCTTTGGGACTATCAAGTTTATTTTGCAAAATTGTCGATTTGATCCCTAGGGCTTCGGCTGCGGTGTCGGGATAGCTAGCAATAATGCGATCGGT
>JAJAZG010000200.1 GCA_026785865.1 Pseudanabaena sp. CAN_BIN31 | reverse complement strand
TCTCCTTAATTACAGTAAATCCTGACCAAACCCAAATTTTTTGTAGAAGCCCCGCTTCGCGGGGCTTTTACAAAAAACTTAGTGGTGGGTTTAGTCAGGATTTGCGGTAATACCACAAAAAGCTGCTAATCTTTTTGTAAAAATTCACCTACACATCAAGGCGCTACCATTTATGGCGATCGAACTGAAAGCTGCGGCTACGCAAGAAGTTTCCATCTACATGCCCTATTATCGAGAGCCAAATAAGCGTCAAGCTCTTCCCTATGCAATTTCCCTATACAAGCAAGGCGAAATTACAGGTGAGCGTCATATTGAAGGCAGCTCTGCGGTTTCTTTTATAGCAGCATGGCGGGTTGCCAACTTACCAGCTGATTTGGTTTTATGTCGCGTGACATTTGAAGGTGATGCGGACATGAGCTATGAAATGACATTAGAAAATTCAGAATTTGTTGGCTATTTGATTGATGTTGTCTCCATTATTCGCGACAAAGGCTATGTCGATTTCCCCCAAATCTTTTATAGCAAGTTATTTCGGCTCAAACTAGTTAGTGCGGAAGGCAATTAAATTTTTCGCCAATTAGTGACCCCAAAAATATCAACTAATGTGTAATCCTAAGCTCAAATCTTGCTAAAAAAAACAAAGTCAGCTAAAGTCCTGATGCAGCTTTTTATAAGGCGAAAAAATAGCCAATTTTAAGAGGTTTACATTGTGTCATATGCCACCCAACGACTCGAACATCCATCTCGACAGTCAGAACCTGTCGCTAAAAAAGTTGATCCGATGATTCTCAGATCTGCTAGGCAGATTTATCGCTACTATGCTGACTTTTATGCAGCGCAACTTCCTCGTCCAATGGGAATAGCGGTAAATCGCATCGATATGACTGGAAAGCTCATTTACTCTCAACTGATTTTGCTACCTCAAGAAAGTTTTGTGCCGATGGAATTAATTGAGATGTCTGAATATCATTGAAATTATTTAAAGAAATCGTTTGAATTATTCTTATCAAAACCAATTCAGCATCAATTCAAAAAAAGTCAAAAAACTTTCATATTAGGTATCAGTTATGACATTCACAAATGCTTCAGTTACATCATCTACAACATCAGTAACAGCATCGGTACGTTTTCAAAGCAAGCTCAAGGAAAGTAAAAACTTTGGTGATGCTTTGGTAGAGATATTTTCTGACCTTGTAAAGTTGGAAATCGTGACTTGGGTTGCCCATGAAGGCGACACAAATCATAGCGCGGGCAATCGCCTAAAAACAACGATCAATTTGATTGATGGTGATATCGAAAATGAGCTAGGCGCAGATTTTTTACAGGGTTCTCCCTATGCTGAATTGCGAGGCTTTCACGAACTTCAAGTTGAAAAGGGTACAGAGACGATCGCCAATAATCTCAAAATCTTGGTCGATATTGGTCAGAAGGTCACAAGCATGTTAGACAGTGAAGTTGAAACTTCTGCTGATTTCAGTAGCGATCGCTTCCTCAGTCGTGTCTAGCTTGTTTGACCTATCGCTGAGGAATTTGTATGCAAGATCTGACTAGTAAAAGTAAAAGTAATAACGAGCAAGCTACAGCTGATCTAACCACTACTGACGGTAGCTCTAATCAACCAGTCTTTTCTAAAAATAGTGCTAAACAAATTGGTTCACAAGGTAGTTCACAAAGTGCTTCTCTTAATGATTTTCGAGAAACGATCAAAGATGTTTTAGAGCAAATTACTTGGTTAGAAGTGAATACAATGATTGTCAGCAATATTACGCTGACAAAATTTGATGTGCAAGATTTTTATACTAATTTGATCGAGAATACTATGTACAAGACTGAGGGAGGCTTGCGAGACATCAAAAAAGCTCTCCTTGAACGTAGTACCGATCTTAAACAAAAGGGGGCGTTGCTTTCTCAAAATGAACTCGATCGCCATAATCGAGATTTAGAGATCTATAACCAAGATTTAGGAATTTATAAGCGGGCTGAACGCACTTTTAGCGATCGGCAAAGTTCTGTAGATCCTCGTCAAAAAGAACAATTTGAGATGGAGACAGCTTGCTACGAAGAGGTTTCTAGGAAAGTATTGCAATTGAATATCTCTAAAAACCCTGATGGTAGCCTGATTATCGATGCTCAGATGACTCGCTCTCTGCGTAAGTTATGGGAACTTGAGCAATCAGTTTTGAATGGTGAGCGCATCTGTGCTCAGACTAAGCTTTCTCTTGATGGCGACTTGACTAATCGGTTTATTGAAGATCTATTTGTTTCTAATAGTGGCAAAAAAATTGACCCGACGATAGCAAAGCTTGTTTTTGATCTACACAATCACGCGGCTGAAAATGCTGAAAAACAATGGTCTAGCCTAATTATAACTTGCGTAAATCTAGTTAAAGATTTGATACCATTCCGAAACAAATAAGGTGATCTCTAATAATAAAAGTACCCGATTTATTAAAACCAGAATGTGGTGGTGCTGAGCTTCGCACGGCATCACCACGGTAAAACCTTTCCAAGAAATCGCCTAATTAGAACATGGAGTTGTAGTGGCTACGCCTGATTGGTTGGCTATTGTTGATGATGAAATTAGTTTGCGGCTTAATCCAAGTGTTTTGACAGAGATCGATCTGGGTATTCAGAGCTTAGCGGCTAGCCGTGATCGTGAAGACGAGATTATTTGTAAGGTTAATAGTCAGGAATTATTGCAAGTGCTAGCCTCTAGTTTGGGGATGGCTTCACTACGGCAAGGGGCGATCGTGATTTGGACTTATTACACTGATGTAACTGGGGGAAATGTATGTGAGTCATCACCAGTAT
>JAJAZG010000199.1 GCA_026785865.1 Pseudanabaena sp. CAN_BIN31 | reverse complement strand
TGTATGCATTTTGCGATGATTGGGTTTATCTACTAATCCTGCTTTAAGTCCGAAATGGCGAATAATCGGTGTACTCAGCCACACCACGATCGCAGATACCGCAAAGGCGACCAAGTAAGGAATGGCGTTTGGATGCAGCATTACAAGAATAAAGTTGGGTATTAGAACTAGTCAAATTTATGATTGCAAGCATAGCACTGGATCGGGTGAAAGCGCAGGAAATCCAACACAGAGTTGAGGTAAACCTCAAAACGATAGGTGGCGCGATGCGATGCATTTTAGGAGACTTACTGTTATGCGTCTAAATTTTGTGACAAAGATCGTGCTAAACTTGTAAGCCGTGTGAAAATTTTTCAACATAAGTAAACGTTAGGGATTCATCCATGAAAGTTGTTAGCTCCCTCAGATCGGCAAAAACTCGCCATAAAGACTGCAAAATCGTGCGTCGTCGCGGCAGAATCTATGTCATTTGTAAGACAAACCCAAAGTTCAAAGCTCGTCAAGGGTAGATCAAAAAATAAAGGCAACGCTATGCGTTGCCTTTATTTTTTGTAGAATATGCTCATGACTAGTACTACTCGCAAAGCAAATCTCCTAAATGCGATCGCCCCTGTGAATCGCGGTTTACAAATGACCGAAAATCAGCGTAAGGCAATTTTTTCCGCAGTTGCTTATCTTGAAGAACTAAATCCCACGCCTGCGCCGACTCAATCGCCTGAGTTGCTAGATGGGGATTGGTTGTTGTTGTTTACCACTAGCCAAGAACTTTTAAAGATTGATCGCTTTCCGCTTTACAGGCTAGGCAATATTTATCAATGCTTGCGTGTGGCTGAAGGTAAAATTTTTAATGTGGCGGAGATTAAGGGACTGCCGTTACTGGGTGGATTGGTGAGCGTTTGTGCAAATTTTACGGTAGTTTCTGAGAAGCAAGTCAAGGTAAATTTTGAGAGATTGGTGGCTGGTTCTCAAAGCTTGATTGGTTATCGGGATGTGAGTAGTTTTATTGATACTTTGCGATCGCCTAAAAAGTTATTAGCTGTTGATTTCCAAATTAAGCGCGAGAATCAAAAAGGTTGGCTAGAAACAACTTATCTTGATCGAGATTTACGGATCGGGAGAGGCAATGAGGGCAACTTGTTTGTTTTGAGAAGGGTGTGACGGTGTAGTAAAAGTCGTGGGTTTAGATGCAGATGCCACTTGTTTTTTTATATGATAATTTAGGTCTAGTCCTGTTTGATTAAACGAATAAAAACATATGAGCACCCCTGTAACAATTGACGATATTTATAAACTATTTCAAAAATCGCAAGAGGCTTTTGATCGGCGCGTTACTGAAGCTGATCACCGTTCTGCTGAGGCTGATCGACGTTCTACTGAAGCTGATCGACGTTCTGCCGAAGCCGACCGCAGCATGGCAGAACTCAAAAAGACTGTGGATAGAACCAGTAAAGCAGTTGAAGCACTTACTACAAGATGGGGAAGATTTGTTGAAGAATTAGTGGAACCTGCGGTATTAAGGCTATTTCAGGAAAAGGGAATAGATGTCAAAGAGATTTATCCACGTGCGCGAACTAAGCGTCAAGGGTCTGCAATGGAGATTGATATTCTTGCTATTGATGATACGGAATTAGTGTTGGTTGAATGTAAGTCTCGTTTATCAAAGGATGATGTGGACGAGTTTGTCGAGAAGTTAGAACGTTTTAAGGTTTCCTTTCCTCACTATAAGGACTATCAGGCTTATGGAGCAGTGGCGGGAATTGAGATTAATGAGGGTATTGATCGCTATGCTTATCGAAAGGGATTATTTGTAATTAAGCCTTCGGGTGATAGTGTGGCGATCGCGAATGATGATGATTTTAAACCAGTTGCTTGGTAGACAATTTTCTTCATATCAAGGATAATCAGATATAATTTTATTATGAAGTTTGAGTGGGATGATGTAAAAGCGATAGCTAATCTGAAAAAGCATGGTGTTAGCTTTGAGGAAGCCAAAACAGTTTTTGATAATCCTCTGGCAGTCATTTTTGATGACGAAGCGCATTCTTTTGATGAGCTAAGAGAAATCATTATCGGTCACTCGCAACGCAATCGGTTATTGATCATTTCTTTTACCGAGCGCCAGAATAGTATCCGTATTATCAGCGCCCGTCAAACAACCAGAAAAGAGCGTGAAGACTATGAACAACAATCCCGTTGAAGCTCAACAAAGCTCTAATGATGAACTTTTGGCTGAGTATAGTTTTGATTATCAGAAAGCTAAACCTAATCGTTTTGCTAGTCGTATTGAGATGCAAAGGACTGTGGTTTTAGATGAAGATGTGGCTAAGGTTTTTACTACTCCTGAAGCGGTTAACAAAGTGCTGAGAGCTTTGATCGAATCAATGCCTCAATCATCTGTCAGTTAGCGTTAGGGACGTGCAGCTAAATAAAGTACCAATTAGCTAAGGCTAAACGACTCTGCTACCGTCAAGTAATTGGTACTTTATTTTCACGCACGTCCCTTATGAGTCATAAAATGAGAATGCTTATGATGTCAAGACTGTTGATTATCATTTTGAACTAATGCGGTAATTACTTTTTTAGGTGTTTTCAATCGCGCTTTAGCCCAAAAATCTACTGATAGTGGTGGAATATCGGATGTATCGATGTCTTCATCGCTCATTGCATCGATTCTAGCCCAATCAGTCTGTGAGGTATTGTTCGTAGTATCTGCGTTCATAAGATAGTGCCTTTCGTAATGAAACGCCAATCCTAACTTAATGTATGTGGCAGGGCGGATCGCTAATTACCAATTTCATGTCAAGGCTCTGTCAGCCCAGCATTTCATTCTTATCTACCCTCAATCCTGAACTGGCTAGGACGCATTTTACGATCTTGTAAATTTTTTTATTTTTTACCCAAAAAGCCAAATTAGTATGTTAGTTTGAATTTATGTGTTAAATATAATTTATGTGCTACGATAAATTCCATCAATCAAGAGTGAGTCTATGTAAATGAGAATAATAAATAGGCAACCCCTAAATGTGGAGTTACTAACGCTGGATGATGGCACTCAAAAGATTGCTTGGGATCTCAAGCAAATTAAGTATTTACTAGGAATTAATGATTTTGTATCGCAAGATGAATCGACCTCTTTAGAAGCAACTACCACTGGAATTAACTTTTCTAGTATCCCCACCATTGAGACAGTAATAGCAGTATTAGATGAACTTGGATTAAAGAATTTATATCAAGTTCGATATCTCAAGCAGTATGCAACAATCATTTCTAAAACTGAATCAAAGCGCCCTAAAGTTGCTTTCTATGTTGTACAGCAACAATCAGAGCTTGCTTTATCTATTCACGACAAAATTTGGACTAGCTATCGAGCAAAATTCTACTTATATGATGACCCTGAATCGGGTAGACAAAGCTCAGTAAAAAAAGACTTATATATTCCGTTGCCAGAGAGATCTGACTTTTTTGGCAGATTTGTTGAACTGTCTGAGGATGCAAATATCAATTTATCTGATTTTGAGGATGACGTATACTATCCGCCACACTCATATCAGTTGCCTACATCCAAATTTAGCCCATTAATTTTGGATATGACTGAGCAAAATATTTGCTACGAAATTAGTTCAGATCAAAGATTTCCGTCAACTTCTCGAATTTCATTATCTCAGTATTCAGAATTGAAAAGACTTTTATTGGATTTGAAAGATAATGTTGAAGTCTTTCTACTTTCAAATGGAGAGAAGCCTGATCTTTCAACGAATTATATTGAAGACTTCTAGATAATTAATCTCACTAAGACAAATTTAGGAACTACTTATATGATACAAGTTCAAGAAGGAGCGTCTTCTCTTCAACAATGGCAAATTCACTTGAAGGAATTGGCAGAATGTCCAGACAAAGCTCAAGCATTAATGTTTGAATACCTTGATATTTTGAGTGGATATAAGATTAGACATTCTACTATTATACGATTGCTCTCTAATTACTTTCAATTATTATCACAATCTCGTAGAGATTTATCAGTTGCAAACGACCGCATTGATAAACTAGAGTCACTCACTGATGAACTGGCTAACGATCTTGCACTAAAAGAACATCAACTCAATCAAATGAGGTATCATGTCGAAGATTCTGATGCTTTAGGGAGTTGGCAGCGACAAAACTCATGGGATAGCAATTGTAGATTTTAAAAACACTGAAATATGTCTGACAAACCAATTCGTTAGATAGGTTCATCCCTAGACGAACTCATAAAATTTTCTGAATCAGCCCGTCGAAAAGCTGGGTTTTAACTTCGAGCTGTACAGAGTGGCGATCCATCATCTGACTTTAAACCAATGCCTACAGTCGGTTTAGGCGTTGAAGAAATTCGGATTCGTACCGATGATGCTTATCGAATCTTTTATGTCGCAAGGTTTGCCGAAGCAGTTTCTGTCCTCCACGCATTCCAAAAGAAAACTCAACAAACTTCCAAATTAGATATAGAAATCGGACAAAAGCGCTATCAGCAAATTCTGCAATATCGTCAGTCTGAGTAAGCGCTCAAGCCGCCTTCACATTTACTTCAAACTTCACACCCATACCAGCTTTAGCCAACATAATCACTAACTTATCAATACTAAACCTCTCAATATCACCATTCATCAAATCACTAATTCGAGGTTGAGTTTCACCAAAAAACAAAGCAGCCTGTTTTTGAGTCCATCCTTGAGACTGAATGAATCGCCGAATATTTAACATCAAGTCAGCACGAATTTTGAGATTGAGAGCTTCTTCAGGCGCAAAACCCAAGTTCTCAAATACATTGCTACTACCTTGAAGAACTTCATGAATAGTACTTTTGCTCATTTATTTTTGTAATTTACAAGTCGTATTCTAATATACCTTATTTGGCATGTTATGCGATCGCCCTTCTATCACTTCAGAAATCTATCGCGCGATCGCTTTGGCTATGGGGGCAATTAAGCAGAATGTTTAATTGTAAGCATTCCAGCTTGAGCAAGAATTTGACGAGAAGGTAAACTACTCTCACGATTTATTTTCAATAACTTTATAGTCACCCGTCCGATCGCAGTTAAAGGAAAAATTACACCACTTTCTATCTCAATTTGAAAATGTTCTACCCAATTATTTTTTCTAGGATTGTAAAGTCTTACAACATCATCCGTTTCAGAATCGATAGAAGCAATATCACTACCCTTCGCTTGATTGCAAAGTGAACAAGCCAAAGCTAAATTTTCCTCAACAGTCTCTCCTCCATGCTTTTCCGCGATCGTATGATCTACTTGATGGGAAGCCAAAACAAACATAGCTGGAATTAGACAATACTCACAACAGTTCTGAGCGCGATCGCTGACAAACTTTCTTAGGCTAACAGGAATGTAAGTCTTGCTCATTTACTCTGTTGCAACTTAACTATAGCTTGAGCTTTAGCAAGACGCACTAAATGTTCCACAAACTCATAGTGTTGCCACAAGAGGCGATCGCTTTCATTGAATCCTTCAGTGCGATTTTTTTCTAAGAGGCTATTAATTTCTTCCTGAACATCAGTTGAAAGGTGTAAAGTTAAGATTTCCTGTGGAGATGGTAATTTTGCTAAAAACTCTAAAATTTCCGTAAGCCCAGAAAAGCCTGTTGAAGGATTAGCATTAATTTCTCTTAAGCCTAAAGTCAAAATCTGAGGTAAGTTATCCTTGTTAAGCTTAGCAGCAATATCATCAGGTAATTCTAGGGTTATTTGCATGATTTTATCACTTCTAGACTTCTAATTCAGTATATTTATTATCACCGCAATCTTTCTGTTCAAGGTTGCCAAGTATACTTAGCAACCTTAAAGTTTTATAACCTTTCAGCGAACTGGCGAATGCGATCGCAACCATCGCGAATCGTTTCCAAATTGGTAGCGTAGGACAGACGAATGCAGTTATCTAGACCGAAAGCAATCCCTGGAATCACCGCAACTTTATATGCTTCTAGTAATTTATCGCAAAATTCTAGAGAAGGAATTCCAAAGGATTTGATGCTAGGAAATAGATAGAATGCGCCATCGGGTTTTGGGCAGGTAAATCCTGAAATGGAAGTTAACAGGTCATACATGACATCGCGGCGTTCGGCGAAAGCTTTCCGCATCGTTTCCACACAGTCTTGAGAATCATTAAGCGCCGTCACCGCACCGTATTGAGCAAAAGTACAGATGTTCGAGGTGCTATGTCCTTGAATCAGCGTAGCAGCCTTGATGATTTCGGGCGCTCCTGCCAAATAACCGACTCGCCAACCCGTCATTGAGTAAGCCTTAGCAAATCCGCTACTGATCAAAGTGCGATCGTACATGGACTGACTAACGGCGGCGATACTCAGATGGGTTGCACCATCGTAGAGAATCTTTTCATAAATCTCATCAGAGACAATGTAAACATGGGGATGTCGATCTAAGACTTCGGCTAGAGCCTTAATTTCCGCAGGAGAATAGACCATGCCTGTGGGATTAGACGGGGAATTGAGAACAAAGAGCTTAGTTTTGGGATTAATCGCTGCTTCTAATTGTTCGGGGGTGATTTTGTAGCCAGTTTCCTCAGTCGTGATTACGAATACTGGGGTTGCATCGGCGAGTTTTGCCATTTCGGGATAGCTCACCCAAAACGGCACAGGAATGATTACTTCATCACCAGTGTCAAGAATTGCCATCATCAGGTTGTAAAGCGAATGCTTACCGCCATTAGTGACAATGATTTGTTCAGGTTTATACGTTACTTGATTGTCGCGCAGAAGTTTAGCGGCGATCGCCTGTTTTAGCTCAGGTATACCTGCGGCGGCGGTATAGCGGGTTTTACCTTGATCGAGTGCGAGTTTGGCGGCGGATTTGATATGGTCGGGTGTATCAAAGTCTGGTTCGCCAGCACTAAAGCTACAAACATCAATTCCACTAGCCTTCATTGCCTTAGCTTTTGCGTCGATCGCTAGAGTTAAGGAGGGCTGAATATTACGAAGTCTTTTTGCCAGTTGCATTTTTTCTGGAGGAGCGGAAGCAGCATTACGGGATTAACTTGGCATTGTATCAAAGCATACTTGCTTGAGTTTGCTAGATTTTTAACAATTTACGATTTAAATCCCGAAAACAAAGGCGGCGCTCCGCGCCGCTTTTGTTTTTGGAAATCATACTTTGCGTGATTTCTTTATGATTTATAAGCCCGCATCATGGCTTGTGTGCCTTGCTCTGCGCCTTGTCCATCATTGAGTTGGCTTACTTTTTGGAATTTTTGGATGGCTAAGGCGATCGCAGGTAAATCTACCGAAAAATCTTTTGGGGTATCTAGATTTTGGCGATCGCTAATTTCCTGACTAATTTCTTTCACGAGTCGCAAATCCTTCAGCATATGTTTAATCGCAAAACCTGCTTGATAATCTCCCGTGGCAACTTTCATCCCCAAATTAGTCAAAGCCCACGAACCAGCCGCACCATTGCCACAAACATCGACAACTAGCTGCGGATCGATCCCCATTTTTTCCGCCATCTGCATCGTTTCGCAGAGAGCCAGCATATACACTGAAACTAAAGTTTGATTGCAAAGCTTCACAGCTTGACCGCTACCGATCGCCCCGCAATGTTTAATATTGCTACCCATTGCTTCAAATAAGAGTAAACATTCTTGTAAATCTTCAGGATTGCCGCCAACCATAAATGTCAATGTGCCATTGCGTGCGCCCACATCACCGCCCGACACTGGCGCATCAAGGAAGCGTAAACCTTTATGCATCAAAACTTCACCAATTGTCTTAGCAGCATCACTGCCGATCGTACTGGTATCAATAAACAAGGCATTTGCCTTAGCAAAGTTGATCGCTCCACTTTCACCAATTAATACCTCTCTAACATCAGGAACATCACCTAAGCAAGAAAATACGACATCAGCATCACTGACTGCTTCTTGCAGCGATTTGGCTAGAGTGCCACCCGCATTGGTAAAGGTCGCGATCGTGGGACGATTTTTGGAGCGATTCCACCCAATCACTGAATAACCATGCTTAACCAAGTTGGCAGACATTGCCCCACCCATTACGCCCAAACCAAGAAAAGCAATCTTATGAGTCATATAGAAGACCTCTAGAATGAGAGTTTACACAGAAGATCTTACTAGCAAAAACAAACACTGCTAAGACAGGTGTTGTGAACCACAGGAGGCTACTTGCAATCCAACCAACAAACCCCAATCAATTATTGTATGATTTTGCAAAGTCAGAATCTAAAATCTTTATAATCGCAGCCGATTGTATGCCTAAAAAAATCTTAATTCTGGCGACTAACCCTTTAGAGACAGAGCGTTCGCGGCTGGACAAGGAGGTGGAAGAAATTCGTACAACTTTGCTGTTGTCACCAAATCGAGATCGCTTTGAGATCGAGTCAAGAGGTGCGGTGCGTCCTTAAGATTTACAGCAGTATTTATTTAATCTCAAGCCGCAGATTTTACATTTTTCGGGGCATGGTGGTGGGGATCGGGGTTTAGCGTTTGAGGATGGTAAGGCTCAAGCTGTTAGTACTAGTGCCTTAGCGGATTGGCTCAATAGACGTTTCGGGGAGAGCGAACATAATAATTGTCCCAAAGCTTTTAATGCCAAGGGTTTCAGATCTTCAAGACCTCCGAGACTGAAACCTTTGCCTAGCAAGCATTTTAGAAGCTTTATTCAAAACACCTCCCCGAAACGCCTATTGAGC
>JAJAZG010000198.1 GCA_026785865.1 Pseudanabaena sp. CAN_BIN31 | reverse complement strand
CGCGGGAAACTCAGGTACTTCAGCCCTGAGAGGTAAGCGAACGAGGGAATTTATTCCCTTTAGTCTTTTTAATTGTATCATCTTCACGGAATAAATGTTATAATGTGAGATATGACACAGAAAGCATTCAAGTACCGATTCTATCCAACTTCTGAGCAAGAAACCTTGCTCAGGAGAACGATGGGTTGCGCTCGTTTGGTTTATAACAAAGCACTCGCCGCAAGGACAGAAGCTTGGTATGAGCGACAAGAACGAGTTGGGTACGCTGAAACTTCTGCGATGTTGACTCAGTGGAAAAAGCAAGAAGACTTGCAATTTCTCAATGAGGTTAGCTGTGTACCAGTGCAGCAAGGGTTGCGACATCTGCAAACAGCGTTTACCAACTTCTTTGCTGGTCGGGCAAAATATCCCAACTTTAAGAAAAAGCATCACGGCGGTAACGCTGAGTTTACTAAGTCCGCCTTTAAATGGCGCGATGGTCAAGTCTACTTGGCAAAATGTGCAGAGCCGTTGCCTATTCGTTGGAGTCAAAATATTCCAGAAGGCGTGGAACCATCCACTATTACGGTGAAGCTCTCGCCTTCTGGTAGATGGACTGTCTCTTTGTTGGTTGATGTCCAAATCGAAGCACTGCCCGAATCTCCTAATCAAATTGGTTTGGATTTGGGTATCACTAGCTTGATCGCATTGAGTAATGGCGAAAAGGTTGCTAATCCTAAAGCTTTTAAGGCTAAGCGCCGTAAGCTGCGTAAAGTGCAGAAAGCGCTTAGTCGTAAGAAGAAAGGATCTAACAATCGACACAAAGCTAGATTGAAAGTCGCTAAAGTTCATGCAGAAATTAGCGATGCTCGTCATGATTTTCTTCACAAGTTGACAACTCGATTGGTTCGTGAAAACCAAGTGATTGCAGTCGAGGATCTGTCTGTGAAGAATATGGTCAAGAACCATAAACTTGCTCTTGCTATCAGTGATGCTAGTTGGTCAGAACTGGTTAGACAACTTGAATATAAGTGCGATTGGTATGGTCGCACATGCATCAAGATTGATCGTTGGTTCCCTAGTTCTAAGCGCTGTTCGCATTGTGGTCACGTTGTTGATAAGTTGCCTCTGAATATCAGAGAATGGGATTGTCCTAAGTGCAACACACATCACGATCGTGATCTCAATGCTGCTAAAAATATTCTTGCCGCAGGGCTTGCGGTGAATGTCTGTGGAGCGACTGTAAGACCTGAAGAGAGTAAATCTCGGAAGGCTAGTGCTAAGAAGCAGAAACTCTAAGAAGTGATTCTTGGAATCTCAGTCGCGGTGACTCGCTGAGAGTAGTCAAAACAAGATCTCTAAGTGTTGCACCTCAAATTTGAATTGGCGATAGATAGATAGAAATAAGCTGATATGCAACTTAATCCCCGTTTTAAATTATTTTCTCAACCACTCGATCGCTATGCAATTGGGTTAGCGGCAATCCTGAGTGTGGCGATCGCCATATTATTGTGGGTAGGCGATCGCACTGCGCCGCAGGTGAGAGAGTTTAGCTGGCAAGGACAGAAGGTTGATGCCACTAATATCTCTTTCTCTTTAACCTTCAATCGCCCCATGGATCGCGAAAGTGTGGAAAAGAATCTCAAATTTGAGCCGCCGCTCGCGGGTAAAATCAGTTGGTCATCACGGCGAATGTCCTATACGCCTTTAGCTCCAGCCACCTATGGCAAATCCTATAAGGTCAAGCTGGAAAATGCTTACGATCGCTTTGCGAGTGAGTCTGGCAAAAAAGCGGCGATCGATCCTTTTGTAGGCAGTTTTACCACACCTAATCCACGTCTTGTTTATATTGGTTCACAAGCAGAAGAGAAAGGTCGGCTTGTCATTTACGATGTATTGCAGAAAGAAAAGCGGATTTTAACATCTCCTAATCTCACGGTTTTAGATTTTCGGATTTATCCCGATCGCCAAAAAATCTTATTTGGGGCGATCGAATCGGCGGGACAGAGCTTACTTGACCAAAAACTTTATGCGATAACGACAGGACTCGATCGCGAAGATCGCTTAATATCAAATTCGCCAGAAATTAAACCCATACTCGGTAGTGATGACTTTCAAAACTTTAAATTTGATCTCTCGCCCGATGGCAAAAATATCTTGGTGCAGCGTCTCAGTCGTCAACAAGTCGGACGCTATGGACTCTGGCTCATCCAAGAAAACAACCAACCAAGACCGCTCGAAAATCAACCAGGGGGCGATTTTATGTTTACGCCCGATAGCGCGTCGGTGGCGATCGCGCAAGGTGAAGGAGTTGCGATTTTGCCTCTTGAGCAGCAAGCCCAACCGTTGGACTTTTTGCCAAGATTCGGCACGGTTTTAAGTTTTAGTAGGAGCGGCACAAAGGCTGCCACGATTAAATTTAATAAAGACTATACGCGATCGCTATATCTAGTGAATAACCAAGGATTGCAAAAAGAACTCACTAAAATTAATGGTTCTATTCTAGGCGCTCAGTTCGATCCACAAGAGAAGACTATTTATTGCTTGCTCACTGATGTGGAGCAGGATATAGCCAAAAATATCTTTCGTGAGAAGCCATATCTTGCGGCGATCGATCTAGAATCAGCCCAACTAAGAAGACTTCTAGAACTTCCATCACAAAGAGAAGTTCAGTTTAACATCGCTCCCGATGGGCAATCAATTCTCTTGAACTCGATAGTTTCTAGTAATAACGAATCCTCTACTTCTCAATCAATTCCAGAAGACTCGGCAAAAGCTTCTAGAAATCCTCAGACTTCCAAGTTGCCAACCCAATTAATCGTATTACCAATTAATAATACTCAAAGCAATAATCCACCGCAACCTGATGTATTACCAATGTTCGGTATATTTCCACGATGGCTTCCTTAGATTTGTAATAACACTCAAAAAGCTGTGGCGCACGCGCAGCGTGCGCCGCAGCTTTTTGGAGCTTAAGAGTTTGAAGCACTGCAAAATTTAACAAGTGTTAAAATAGAACTAGATCTCAAGAGGAAAATATGTCAACTACATCAGTACTCAAGCGCCTCTTTACTGTCAAAGAATATTATCGGATGTATGAATCTGGAGTATTTGCTAACGGCGAGCGGGTAGAGCTAATCAGAGGAGAAATTATTAAAATGACAGCAATTGGTAGAAGACACGCAGCTTGTGTTGATTATTGCAACTTCATGTTTGCGAAAAAGCTAGGTACGAATGTAATCATTCGCATTCAAAATCCTTTGTCTTTAGACAATACATCTGAGCCTGAACCTGATGTCATGTTACTTAAATACAAGGATGAATTCTATAGATCTGGACATCCACAACCTAGTGATGTACTGCTATTAATTGAAGTTGCTGACACCACGATTGATAGCGATCGCGAATTAAAGATTCCTCTATACGCAGAAGATGGGATTATTGAAGTCTGGCTAATTGACATTAATAATGCTTGCATAGAAGTTTATCGACATCCGACAGAGCAAGGATATCAAGATATCCAAAAATTTTATCATGGACAAAATCTATCCATTCTCGCTTTTCCTGATCTAAGTATTACTGTTGATGAAATCTTGGGATAGAAAATCTAATCGCAATATAGTCGTGGTTACAGGGATTGGCATGACAACCGCGATCGCCTCAGATCGCGAAAAGACTTGGCAAAATCTCTTGGAGGGTAAATCAGGAATAGAATTTGATTCTCAATTGCAAATTCCTGTTGCGAGGATTAATTGTTTAACAGATTCCCATTTATTTAGATCGCAATATTTATTAGAAAAAGTTGTTAACGAAGCGATCGCTGATGCAAGTTTAGAAATTCCCTTGCTTAACTGCGGTGTCGTAATTGGTTCTAGTCGGAGCAATCAAAGAGAATTAGAACTATTACTCGATCATCCTCATCAAAGCTTAATTGAAAATTATTGGCAGACTTGTCAACCAGCTAATCTATCTGCTCAAATCGCAAATCTATTGCAAACTCAAGCTCCTGTACTTGCGCCAATGGCAGCCTGTGCGACTGCAAACTGGGCGATCGCCCAAGCTTGCGAACTGATTCGTTCTGGTCAATGCGATCTGGCGATCGCAGGCGCAACTGATGCGGCAATTACACCATTAACGATCGCAGGATTTCAGAAAATTGGAGTACTAGCAAAATTAGGTGTGCATCCCTTCAGCCAAGAGCGCGAAGGTTTTGCGCTGGGTGAAGGGGCGGCGGCTCTGGTATTGGAGTCTCTGGATTCAGCAAGGCGGCGCGGCTCAAATATTTACGGTAGGGTTTTAGGCTGGGGGATTACTAATGACGCTTACCATGCCACTAGTCCCAATCCTGACAACCAAATGGCGGAGAGCGCCATCAAAGATTGTCTGCGGCGATCGCAAATTAACGCCGCCGATATTGGTTATATAAATCTTCATGGGACGGCGACCAAAATGAACGACACTCGCGAAGCTGCATTAATTCAAAAATTTTTCCCTGACAGTAAAATTAGTGCCACCAAAGGCGCAACAGGGCATACTCTTGGAGCAACAGGCATGATCGAAGCAGTATTTTGTCTGTTAGCTTTGCGCGATCGTTTTTTGCCGCCCTGCGTCGGAATGCAAACCCCTGCCTTTGATTTGGACTTTGTTCAACAAGTAACGCGATCGCCCGATCTCAAATGTGCGCTTAACTTCAGTTTTGGCTTTGGTGGACAGAATGCGATCGTTGCTTTTGCTCAATAGGCTGTAGGGGGTTTGAGCAATACAGATAATTTTTTGAAAGTGCCGCGAAGCGGCACTTTCAAAAAATTATCTGGGTTCTATGGCAGCGCAAGGTACTGTACTTATTTGTTTAATGATTGCGAACCCAAATTCATGTACGATTTCATTCTGTAAAACATGCAGCATAATTATCTAATTGCATCTATTTTCTGACTGAGATACTTGTGCCAAAACCGTTACAACTAATGTGGGCTTTGTCTGGACTATTGCTGACAATTGCTAGCACGTTCATTCAACCTTCCATGATTTTGCCATCCCTCACAGGTCAGGGAAATAATGTGGCGATCTCCTCTATCAGTGTCACCATGCAGATCGGCGCAGTTCTCCTCACAGGTTGCCTTGGTGGGCGTTATGCTGCTCTCTTATCTCAAATCACTTATATTATTTTGGGATTAAGTGGATTTAGCGTATTTTATCAAGGCGGTGGATTGAGTTATCTCAAATCTCCTGCTTTTGGATATTTACTTGGATTTGTTGCTGGTGGATGGCTCTGTGGATTTTTGGCTTTTTTAAGACCACCAAGTTTGGGGCGGATGGCGATCAGTTGTTTTGGTGGATTGTTGGCAATTCATTTGATTGGCATCATCTACCTAGTTGTAATCCAAATTCCTGACTTTAGCGCCATCCAAACTTCATTCTGGCAATATTCTGTCCAAGTCTTATCAGGTCAGTTCCTAGTTGTATGCGCCACTATTGTTATAGCGACAATTTCTCGAAAATTATTGTTTTACTAACAAGTAAAAAGCTAGCAATACAAAGTATTGCTAGCTTTTTACTTGTTAGTAATTGCCATTTTGGTAAATGTTAAGCGGCTACTAAATATTCACGAGTTTGTTTCGTAATATCAGATTGACTCACAAATGTATCAACACTTGGCAAAACAGCAAACATCTGATCGACTCTTGTGATCTCAAATACAAGACGTACAGAAGGTTGCTGAGAGCAGAGTAACAAATTACTCTTTTGTGAATGCATCAATTGGAGACACCCTAACAGCTTTTGCAAACCTTGACTATCAATAAATTCTACATTTTCCATGTCAACAATTAAGTCAGGAACTTCTTTGTTGTTCATCATGATATTGGCAGAAACCCAAGCCTCAACTTTACCAAATAGCTCAGATCCTGCAATGCTATCGAATTTGCTATTTGTAAGTTTAATAATGAAAGTGGATTCATTTCCTGAATCTTGACGAAAGGATAGCTGGTTAACTTTAGTAATTGTATCCATTATCTTTCCTGTAACTTTTTTGAGAGAGTTAATATACTTGTCTTTTGATAGCAGTTTGCTTAAACAATTACTTTTGCTTATTTGATTGCAGAAACTAGTTTGCTATTTTCTGACCTCATTATTCCCCGTTTTTCAAATTAAAAACTGTTGTGAGGTATGCAAAAGTTAGTAAAAAGATTTTAAAAAGTTATATAAAAGTTATTTCCTCTCACATTGCTATAAATTTGACAAAAACTGTGTAGTTACATATACCAAATCAAGGCGGCAAGAGTTATATTCAGTCGGGTGATGAACTTGCAACTTGTATTTACAGACCAAGATTTCTTGTAAAATCCCCGCAAAACGGGGATTTTACAAGAAAGTCTTGTGTGGGCTTGTTCTTAATCTGCGGTAGGTGCTATTTAGATCGCAAAACGCTTTTAGACGATCTCACCGAATAGGTCGTAATGATCGGCGGCGGTGATTTTTACAGAAAAAATCGAGCCAAGGGTTGACTTACCCAACGGATCGCGCACATAGACAACGCCGTCAACATCAGGAGCAAATCTCGCCGATCGCCCGATTAGTTCGCCAGTATCAGGATTTTCTTGCTCGATCAAGACATCAACGGTTTTGCCAATTTCTAACTGGTTATTTTTGAAGGAGATTTCTTGTTGAGCAGCCATGATGCGATCGCGGCGCTCTTCTTTGACTTCTTCGGGCAGTTGATTGGGCAAATCAAAGGCGGCTGTACCTTCTTCGGCGGAGAAGGTGAATACGCCCACATGATCGAATTCATGGCGTTTCACAAACTCTAGCAAATGCTCAAATTGTTCCTCGGTTTCATTGGGGAAGCCGACAATAAAAGTGGTTCGGGTAATCGCATTGGGGAGCGATACTTTGATTTGCTCCATTATCTTGTCATTAATCCGCCCTTGCCAAGGACGATTCATGGCGCGTAAAACATCAGGGTGCGAGTGTTGCAATGGCAAATCTAGGTAAGGAACCACGTTAGGCGTAGATTTCATCGCGTTGATGACTTTTGGGGTGAGTCCTGTGGGATAGGCGTAATGCATTCTGATCCAAGGCACATCGACTTGACCAAGCGCAATTAAAAGCTCAGCAAGGCGCGGCTGACCGTAAATATCTAAGCCGTAATTAGTGGTAATTTGTGAAATTAAAATAATTTCTTTTACGCCTTCAGTGGCAAGCCGATCGCATTCAGTCACAATCGACTCAATCGTGCGCGATCGCTGATCGCCGCGTAAATGGGGAATGATGCAAAATGCACAACGATAATCGCAGCCTTCAGCAACCCGCACATAGGCAACGGCTTCGTTGGTGGTGCGATAGCGTGGCACGGTGTCATCGGCAATATAAGTAGGAACTTGAGTGATCTCTGTAACTCGTTCACCTTTTTCGGCGCGTTCGATCACATCGACAATTTTTTGATAGTCCCCCGTCCCTACAAGTGCAACTGCTTCAGGAATTTCATCCAGCAATTCTTGTTGAAAATGTTGCGCCATGCAGCCAGCAATGACGATGCGTTTGCCCATTTCGGCAAGTTCAACCAATGTTCGCACCGATTCACGGCGTGCATCCTCAATAAAGCTACAGGTGTTGACGATGACATAATCAGCCAATTCTTCGTTGCTATCGACTTGATAACCCGCTTGCACTAGCAAGCCCAGCATATGTTCCGTATCGACACGGTTCTTTTCGCAACCCAAGTGGGAAAATGCGATTGTGGGTTTGACGGTTTGAACCAGATTGACCATATTTTATAGTGACGCAATTTTTGGCGTGCAAAATTTCAGACACTCTAGCTTAACAAAACTTAAGCACCATGCGATCGCCATGATTAAAATTATGAAATCAAGATTCTGTCTCTTCAGCAGTTGGTTTGGTCTTGCGCCCAAATCTTTCAACACAGCTTTGAGAATTAGCTTGCACCAGTTTTGCAGTTGGTCCCAAAGTGACATCTTGGTACAGGCGATCGTATTCCCTTTGATAATGCGCCGCCACAATATCATTTTGAATCGCAACCAAGATCTCATCATTTAGATGATTTGCTGCTTTTGTCCAGTTGTGTGAACCTGTCAAAATCAAATTGCGATCAAGAATCGCAAACTTGTGGTGCAGAGTATCTCCAGAGACAAGATTGGGAATCCCAACGGTTTTAATTGGTTGTTTCCACGCGCTGCTTTTGCCTGTTTTGCAATCTTGACTAGACTGTAATCCCCACATGCTAAGGGTTGCTGAATAATCGCGATAAGCAAATTTAGGTTCTACTAGCGCCCGAATCTGGACATTTACCTGTTGGCGCTCTTCGAGAATGGTGGAAATAAATTGTTCAGAATAGACAAATAGAGCCATATCTACCGTTTTTTGAGCGCCTGCGATCGCTGTGGCAATCAAACCATTACTAGTTTGTTCGCGAGCCGTATTTTCAGAATCTGGAGAAAATTTGACGCGAATTTGCGCTCCGCCAACAACGAGATAATCAATTCTACGAGAGGGCTTTTTTGTGCCAAATATGCTGTCAGGTTTGCCATTTGGTCCATCGCCCCACATGATCTTAAACTCTTGTTTGAACCTAGCCGCAAGCTCTTTGCTATCAATACGCAAAAGGTTATTAGCATTACCTCTCGTATCAGGCTTGGTGAAGTCGCCGTGAATGTCACTCATGGTGTAATTGGCTGAGCCAAATAGGACAATCTGATCATCAATCACTATAAATTTATGGTGCATAAGCCCACTGCCCTTTGAGCCATCGGCAGTATCATCAATCCAAGGTACATTAGTTGCTTTGATCAACCTTAAAGCATCACGACGATCTAATTCATCTTCACTTAAACGACCGTCTTTATCGATATCAGCAAACTTTTGAAATTCTTTGTAGCGATCGCGATCGCGTACATTCATTTTCTCAATTTGGGCGGGTGTAACCTCACTCCAAGCTCGACTATAATTATTTTCGAGAATCAGTCGAACATTTACACCCCGCAATTTTGCATCAATAATTGCTCTAGCAATATTGGGTAAACGTAATTCTTGGATGGCAATATCAAGACTAATTTTAGCTTTGTTGACATTATCAATTAGCACTCTTTCGAGGTTGTCACCGAGCCTCTCAATGTTGCGATAGGGATCGGTGTATCGGGCGGCTTGATTCTGATTAAAAAATACTTGAATATTCGGATGCTGCGGTAAGGGAGGAACTATTCCAGCCTGAGATTGACAGGCGATCGCGGCGATCGCGATTAGTAGCGTTATCCCGCAAAAAAGCAACCAATGAATAATCTGTCGAGACAGCGATCGGCGTTGATAACGTAACCGCGAATAGGTCAAATAACCCATACATACAAGACTGCAATTTTGGCAATCCTAGTTTACAGCCTCAGGACTGAAATCCAGTCTAACTAAATTGGGGATTATTAACTAACTTGGCGGATTTTACCTTGATCGACGGCTTGCATAAGATATTCCAGCGCTTCGTAGTCACGATTAACTTAACTAATTTCAGTAGTCCGAATTGTTTGCTCAAAACGTAATAGCTCCAGAGAGCGATCGCCATAGATTGACTCAATGTTTTCTTCGCAACAGGCGATCGCAAACTCATCTAGTTCTTCTGGCTCAACGCCAAACATGTCATAAAAAGTTTCGGATTCGACTCGACAAAAGCGCGGACGTTGATCGTAGACTGCACATTGACGCTTGAGGCGATCAAAATTAATACACCAGCCATCAGGGCCCACCATGCTCAAATATTGTTGCAGCTCGGCGGGAGTGAGGTAATCTGCAAGGTCAGGGCGATCGCTGGGATCGAGATTACAGCAAGCGCCACAGCCGCTAATACATTGCCAAGTTGCCATTGTTTTTATCTTTTTTTGTTCTTTCAATATAACAGTGTGATTGGAAAGACAATCGCATAAAAACTCAAAAAGCTGTGGGGGGGCCGGCCCCGCGGGGCGCCCCGGTTTTTTTTTAAAAAATGAGCGCCGACGGCGGATAAAAAAAGTAATATTAATTGGGTGGGTTAATAGGG
>JAJAZG010000197.1 GCA_026785865.1 Pseudanabaena sp. CAN_BIN31 | reverse complement strand
CTTCAGGGTCATAAAACCATACATGGGCCACATATAATAATGTTGCCAACGATGGATGGGAAGTAGTGGATGGGAAGGAGAAAGCCTCGCTAAAGATCCTACTTCTAAATCCATATCATAATCAGCCACATTCACAAATGTATGATGAAATACATTGTGTCTTAAATTCCACATATAAGAACTGGAACCGATCAAATCGATACTCATCGCCATGAGCTTATTTACCCATTGCGAATCAGAGTATGCGCGATGAGCGCCGTCATGCTGCACACTGAAGCCAATGCCAGCCGTGATCGCACCGAGCATAATACATAACGGAACCACCTGCCACCATGTTTGAGCAAAGAAAACTAATAGAGCGTATGTTCCAAAAAAGCTAGACAACAAAATTGCTGTCTTAGCATACATTTCTGGACAATCACGTTGCTTAAGATCTGCATTGTTTTGAAAAAGTTCATCAACCCGCCGTCTTAATTCCGCTTGAAATTCACTGTTTTTTGCAAATTTGAGCTTTTTTTCTGGCTCTTTTTCACGCTCTATTACAGATTGTGAAAATTTACTTTGATACTGCATTTTTTACCGTTTCTAGATTCCTTAGTAGCGATCGCGCTACATTTCTGATGTTACATGATTTTATTAAATATTTTCCACAAAAAAAAGAAGCCACGCAATACGCGACTTCTTTTTTGGTGTGGATTTTACAAGGCAGCTTCTTTCCTGAGTTTTTCGCGATCGCTAGGTTTAGTAGTAGGCGACTGAAGTGCAAAATAGAGCTTGTTGAGCGCACTGAGATAAGCTCGCGCCGAAGCAACGATAATATCGGTATTTGCTGAATGTCCAGAGAGCGTGCCAACATCAGGGTGCTTAAGCCGAATCGTGACTTCGCCGAGGGCATCGATACCTGCGGTGACTGATTGCACAGAGTATTCGATCAATTGATTTGGCACATTCACAATCCGATTAATTGCTTTGTAAATCGCATCAACGGGGCCAGTTCCTACCGAAGCATCGGTAATTTCTGCCCCATCGGGCATGATGATCGTGATCGTAGCCGTGGGTATGGCGCGATCGCCACAACTTACTTGGATGCGATCGAGTTTGAAAGCTTCGGGCGCATGACGGATTTCGTCATTGACGATCGCCTCTAAGTCGCGATCGCTGATCTCGCGTTTTTTATCAGCAACTTCCTTAAAGCGGACAAAGGCGGCATTCAGCTCTTGATCGGAAAGCTCAAAGCCAAGCTCTTTGAGTCGAGAACTCAAGGCTTTACGTCCTGAAAGTTTGCCAAGTACGATCAAATTATCAGTCAAGCCGATGGATTGCGCGTCCATGATTTCGTAAGTGAGTCGATTTTTTAATACGCCATCTTGATGGATACCTGACTCATGTGCAAATGCATTTGCGCCGACGATCGCTTTATTTGGCTGTACCAACATGCCTGTGAGATTGGAGACAAGGCGCGAAGTTTTGTAGATTTGCTTCGTGTCAATGTTGCAAAGTGGCTCAGTCGATTCCGCAGGGCGACCGAAAAAGCTATTAAAATAAGAACGGCGGACATGCAACGCCATCACCAATTCTTCGAGGGCGGCATTGCCTGCGCGTTCACCGATGCCGTTGATCGTGCATTCCATTTGCCGCGCCCCATTTTTGGCAGCTTCAAGGAAATTCGCCACGGCTAAACCGAGATCGTTATGACCATGTACGGAGATAACTGCGCGATCGATGTTCGGCACATTTTCTTTAATGCCCTTAATCAAGGCTCCAAACTCTGATGGAGTCAAATAACCAACGGTGTCGGGAATATTAACGGTGCTAGCACCTGCGGCGAACGCCGCTTCTAGGACTTGATAGAGAAACTCTGGATCGGAGCGCCCTGCATCCTCTGGCGAAAACTCGACATCGGCAACTTTGGATCGCGCGTAGGCAACCATCTCTGGCACGATCGCCAAAACTTCAGCGCGAGTTTTCCGAAGCTTGTATTCTAAATGAATATCAGAAGTGGCAAGAAAAGTATGAATTCTGCCCTTAGCCGCAGGTTTGACCGCTTCGGCGGCGGCTTCGATATCGCCTCTAGTCGCACGGGCTAAGCCGCAAATTGTGGGGCCAGTTTCGGTGCCAACAAGCTTAGCAATTTCTTGAACAGCATGGAAATCGCCTTTGCTGGCAAAAGGGAAACCCGCCTCGATGATGTCTACACCAAGTCGAGCCAGTTGCTGCGCGATTAGCAATTTTTGCTCCACATTCAGGGTTGCGCCCGGAGACTGTTCGCCATCGCGCAAGGTGGTGTCAAAAAAAATAATGCGATCTCGAGCAATTTGGGACTCTGATGGTGTTGTAGACATAATGCGTTAATTCATGAATGTTTATTTGTGGAATCGTAACTATTTAGAATTAGCTGACTTTTTGACGATTAGTTGGCTAAGTTGTAGCGATCGCCACATAATCAAGCTGATGCAATCTTAGCCTTTTTCTTTAAAATATAAAACTAGATCGTGAGAATTTGCCACAGCACATCTTACTTGCACAATCCCTTCAATATGCTAGTCTATGGCAACCGTACAAGATTGACAATGCCGCGTATGGAATCTTTACCTAAATCCTCAAAACCTTTTGGCGATCTTGTCAAGACAGATCGTGAACTGCAAGGTGTTGATCCTTCTATATCAGAATTAATTGCACCAGAATTAGTAGAAGTCGATCCGCGCGATCGCCTCACATGGTCAAATCTAGGCATAGTCTTAAGCATTCCCATTGTCGGCGGATTTGTAGTATTTGGGTTAGTTTATTTATATAATCCTTCTGCAATTAGTTGGCTTGCGTCTTCCAATGCTCCAGTTTTTTACTCCAGATCATTGTGGAATGTTCCTAAAAGTATCTCACAAATTCAATCGGAGCTAGGGCGTAGCCAATTAAAGCTTGGTGAAAATTTTAATCTAAAAACAGGTGAAACTCTCTACACAGTTCTGGAAACAGAAACGCAGAATATTCGCGAGATTCGGCTTTATCAATCTATTCGCGATCGCGATGTGGAGAAATTGCTATTAGTGAGTACAACCACGGTCGCAGGAATTGATGAATACTTTGCGCGATCGCCCTTACTCAAATATATCACCTATCCCATTCCCGAACGGTTGCAGTCAAGTCGCAATCGACTCCCACTCAAAAAGCTCTCATTATTGAACGATCCACCCTCTCAATTTAATGGCATTTGGTTCACCACTTCGGGAAATGTTGATGGGATTACTTATGGACAAATTTACTATTTTGCCACTGATAAGCGATCTCAATTAGTTGAGCTAGATGCATGGACAAGTGCTACGGGAGAACTTCCCAAATGGCGAAAAGCTTTATCAAGCAATACCAATTCTATCCAATTAGTAATTAATCAAACTCAAGCATTTGAGCCTTCTTTCCTCATCTTCCAACCTGAAGAGGCGATCGCAAATTCAATTAATCAAATTCAATTGCGACAGGTGAATCTAAATGAAGCGAAGAACCAACCAAAAGCTTATCAAGATGCTTTAGTGATGGCAAGTGTTGGCTTATGGTCTCCTGCTTTGGGGAAATTTAATCTGATGGTTGATCAGTTGCGATCGCAAGGAAAAACTCTTTCTCCATTTCTGCAAGAGCAATATGATCTGATCGCCTTACATGCCAAAATAACTTCTGAACAAGCCCAGAATCCTAATTCTAGTTTAGGAGAAAAAGCACTAACTAATATTGTTGATGGTCGATGGACTGAGGCTTTGGCGATCGCTAATGATCCTGCCTATAAAGGCGATAAAATTGCGGAAATGCTAGCCAAATATCATCCGCATATTTGGCAACGAGTAATGACCATGTTGACATTTACGGGTGCGACTGAAATCAAACTCTGGGGAGGATTAGTGGTTTTACAGCGCGATGGCTTACGTCGATCTGAACATTGGCTGCGATCGCAAAAAGTCGATCCCAAAGATTCCAATCAATTATTGCAACGACTCGATCTTGCCCCAATCTCTCTCAAGCCCCAACAATTGTTAGGAACAGTCGCATATATTGGCAAAGGGAATGCTGGCTCTGATTGGTTTTTACCACCGCCAAAACTTGAAGCGGGACAGGCTTGGTATGAGGTTAGCGTTAATCTGATTAAAGGCGGCGACAAATGGCTGAACGATCCATTTAGCGAACTTAGCGATCGCTCGTCGATTCTATTATGGAAAACTCTAGGACTGTCGCTCAATAATACGCTGGGCGTGGTTATGTACGATGGCTATGGAAAATCGCAAACAGCAACCCTGACGGCTCAATCTTTATGGGTCGGTGATGACGGACGCTTGAAAATTCTTGCCACAGGTGAAGCCTCACTCGCGCCATTATTAACCAAAAGTATGATTCCGCCACTAGTAACAAGCGGCGGTACTTTTGCACCACCAAGGGGAACGCCCGTTGATTGGCGAAATCTCCCACCTAGAGCAATTGAGCGCCTAATTCGGACAATGTACAGCGAGTTGCAACGCAATGGTCAAGTGTCGATGGGTATTGAAGATTTTAGTGTTTTGGTGCAGCAACAATGGACGCTCTCGGAAGTAAATCTTGATGGATTTGGCAAGCCTGAATATTTACTACTGCTTGATCGCGCTCAAGTGGATTTAGGCGATCGGCATTATCCTTTAGCGATCGCTTTTTCTAGCGATGGTTCGCTATTATTTAGTGACATGAATGGCGGCAGAATCTGGATTGATGTATTGCCCAGTGCCACTGAAGGACAAATTCTCACGCTTCGTAACGGACGTTACGAGATGTGGAATTTTCGAGCAATGTTGTAGCCCTTCTTGAGCGTCACAAATATCAAATCAAATAGAAGCGATCGCCCTTAGAAACCATTTAAGAATTGTTTGAGATCCCCCTAGACCCTCTTAAAAAGTGGGAAGAATTAATTCTTCCCACTTTTTAAGAGGGATTGAGGCGGATTTACTCAAAGATCTGCCCCCCCTACTCCACAGTCTATTGGCACTACAAGCAATGGCGGAAGTCAGGAGTGTTAGACATAATAATGGATGCCCTGCACGGTCAGGTACGGGAACAAGTTGAAAAAAAGCCCAAGTGAACAACCCGCCAATTCAAATCTGAAGTGTAACAGGTCCTGATGCCCCAAAGAATACTTCATGGGGCGTGCGATAGTCAAGAGATTTTCTCGGTCTATGGTTGATTAAATTCACAATCTTCTAGAAGTCCTCTTCCTTCACTATTTTAAAGTTCGTGGATTTAGGATAGAATTGCCTGATTAATCCATTCGTATGCTCATTCAATCCGCGTTCCCATGAATGATATGGATTGGCAAAAAAACATTGTAGTTTCAAGCTTTTAGATAGCTTCTCGTGTCCACAGAATTCTCTTCCATTATCAAATGTCATTGTCTTTAAATATGCTGACTCCACTTTCTCTAATAGATTGATTATGACGCGATTAATCTCTTCCATTGTCTTATTCTTGGCTAATCTAGAAGAGCAAGTATTTTGAAGCTTTGTCTACATGCGTAACCACTACTCCACTATGATTGACTCCTATCAATGTATCGCTCTCCCAATGTCCTATCTCTGTCTTCAAGTCGGCGATTGCTGGACGATGCTCTATACCCACTCGATTTAGGATTCGTCCTCATTTCTGTTTCTGTCTCAGATATTGCTTCCACATCCCCAGTTCTTGATGGTTTGCATAGATCATTTGATAAATCGTC
The DNA here is from genome assembly GCA_026785865.1 of Pseudanabaena sp. CAN_BIN31. Lineage (GTDB taxonomy): Bacteria > Cyanobacteriota > Cyanobacteriia > Pseudanabaenales > Pseudanabaenaceae > Pseudanabaena. The sequence goes on along the minus strand of JAJAZG010000197.1, from coordinate 1,414 downwards.
TCATAGCTGACTATCGCCTTCCCTTCTTGTTTCATCCGTCCTGCTATTTGTTCTGGGCTGTGGTACTGTTCTAAGCCTCGTTTGACCTCCTCTATTGTCGTAGCACTAATTCTCTTGAATCGTCCTTTTGCTTTTTCCCTGCGTTGTTTTGCCGTTTCATCGGCTGTATCTGGCAAATAAACTTTGTATTCCTCGCTGGTGTTACGATTTAGTTCTCTTGATATCGTACTCTTTGAGCGCTTCATGATTGCAGCGATCACTGACATTGATAATTTGTCTATCTCTCTTAATTTGTAAAGCTCTGCTCGGTCTGAAATGGTAAGATGTGTATAGCTCATAAGGATACCTTGATGATTGTTATAAATATCAGAATATCCTTATGAGTCCCTTATGACAAGATCTCTAGGTGTTGCACTTCAAGTTTGAATTGGCGTTTCATCATACAGAAACATCTTTATAGGGAGCTTTACTAACCCATGCAAGCTAAATTTACGATTCGTCCTGCGACTCTTAACGATGTCTCTGCAATATTTTCGCTAATCTTGGCACTCGCCGAATATGAAAAGCTTTCTGATAAAGTGACAGGCGACATCGAGACTTTACAAGAAGATCTGTTTGGTGCAAAGCCCTGCATTGAAGCGATCGTTGCCGAGACAGATTCGGATCACATCATCGGCTTTGCTCTCTTCTTTACGAATTATTCTACATTCCTCACCCGTCGCGGTATCTATCTAGAAGATTTATTTGTGTTGTCTGAATATCGCAGTATGGGCATTGGGAAAGCGCTGATTAGCAATCTTGCCCAAATTGCCATAACGAGAGAATGTGGGCGCTTTGAGTGGTCAGTTTTAGATTGGAATCAACCTGCGATCGCCTTTTATACGCGCATTGGTGCTGAGGTTCTGCCAAATTGGCGGATCTGTCGGGTCACTGGTGACGCATTAAAGCATCTTGCCAACGAATAGCGATCGCGTGAGATTTTAATGCATCACGCGATCGCTATTCAACAATCGCGATTTGATATTAATCCATTCGATAAAACTGTTTTACATAACTTTGCTTTTGCTAACTGTGCTTCCGATATCGTGGCACTGGTAAGATCGGCTTCAGTAAGGTCGGTTTTATCAAAAATTGCGTCACTAAAATCTGTCAATAACATTTTGGTGCGCTTGAAATTGACACAGCTCAAATTTGCGCCATTGAGATTTGCGCGACTGAGATTAGAGAATGTAATACTCGCGCCTACTAGGTTAGCCCGACTGAGATCGGCGGCAAGTAGATAGGTGTAGTCTAATTTGCTAACTGGTAAATATGCTCCCGTCAAATCACAAACTTGACAGCTTCTAGTGGTTTGTAATTGGATAACTTGGCTAGGATTTGCCGCCCATGCGCGTGAGGGGAACAGAAATAAGAT
>JAJAZG010000196.1 GCA_026785865.1 Pseudanabaena sp. CAN_BIN31 | reverse complement strand
TGAAATTTCAAGGAGACATATCCGTAGGATCGCGCAAGCTCGTTGGTCACCTTAACAGGGGTAGGTGTAATGTCCTAAACGTTCGCTAATTTACCAATGGGTAATTGCTTTACGTCCGTTTTCAATCACTGCCATTTTTTTGCGATCGCTCTTGTGTCGAGCGATCGGCGCATCAACCACACCCGATTCACTTTTAGGAACACCACGCACGATTCCTAAATATTCACGCCTTGCAGTTTTTGCTTGAATTTGTGCTTGCAAATCTTGATGGGCGCGATCGCTTTTAGCGACAACGATCACGCCACTAGTACAAGGTGGCTCAAGTAAAGTTACACTTGCGAGTCTGGGATGACAGTCTTAATCATTGTTGAAGGGTATCCATATTTACGCTGTCTTGTACTAGTGTCCTTATCGAGACGATGCACAATTCCTCGTTGTTGAGTGCCGTTGATGCCCGAAAGCTCAGTGCAATGTGCCAGAAGTGCATTCACTAGAGTTCCATCGCTATGTCCTGCCGCAGGATGTACTACTAGTCCCGCAGGTTTATTAATTACAATTAGATGCTCATCTTCGTATAGGACATCTAGAGGAATATCTTGAGCCACTAAATCAAGGGGCGTTGCGGCTGGGGTAATTATTTGAATGCGATCGCCTACCTTGACTAAATCTTTTTTGTTATCACAAAGAAGATTATTAACGGTGACATAGCCTTCATCAATTAAGGTCTGAATACGCGATCGGGATAGATCGTTGAGGTGATGTGCTAAAAAACGGTCTATTTGCTCAGATTTAGTTAAATCTGTCCCGACATCAATTAAATCAATATTATTTGCTGTAGAGATAGTCTCTAAATTCATATTTAAACTCTTTTACAAAGTACCCACCGTAATTGAATTGGAGGCTTTTCCTCTAATGGGAATACATCTCTTCCACTTGACCAGTTCTCAAACCAGCCTGTTGGCGGCCATGCTTCTGGCGGTAAATGGGCGCGTTCAAACTCCAATAGTGATTCATTTGCAATAATTTCCATCGGTAAATTATCCAATGCTGAATCTATATCTTGATAGGTAAATAGAGTTGACCATGATAGCTCTGACATCTGACGATCTAAGGTTGATGGCTGATAGTCTTCATTCGCGACAAATAAATTGAATAGAAATAGTCCCCCATGTTGTAAATAGTCGCAAGCTTTCGCTAAAAGCAGGCGAAGTTGATCGGCATCTCGAAAATGAGATGTGACTTCGCAACAAATCGCTAAGTTATAGGTGAATGGTTTAAGTCGAGTTAAGGGATCAAGAATATCGCCTGCGATCGCGGAAATAGGTAGATTTTCATTTTGTGCGACTGTCTGTAATTGCTCCACAAATGCGGGAGTCAGCTCCAGTGCATGTACTTCACAACCCAGCCTTGCTAGTGGAAAAGCATTTCTACCAGTTCCTGCGCCAATATCTAAAACTTTTAACTGACCAGCGCCACCAAATTGATCGCTAAGTTGATTAAAAGTCTCCATTACCTTGGCATCAGCATGATTTCCAAATAGTGGGGGTTCTTTTGTTGCTACCCAGTTTTTGTATTGATCGGTTATTGAACCGATCGCGTATGTAATTGTATAGGAAATTCCTGTGTTTGGTGATTGGGAAGGCTCGTAACGAAAAATTAATTTAGATAGTGGCGAAATTCGGAAACCTTCAATTAATTTATCGATTAGTAGCGATCGCAAATGTACCAGTTCATCTGGACTAAAAGATTTACCGAAGGTATCAAATAGAGTTTTCAAACGATCCATGTATAGATCTAAGAGCGCGGGTATGCAGGGCATTTCCAGTTCTCCACGGATAAAAGTGTTGCGATGGATGAGAGTCAAAAAATTACTTTCGTTCATATTGTGGTTTGCTTGATATTGTGGTTTGCTTGTGATTTGTAATATTAATCAAAAAAATTATCTTCGGTGCGATATTCTGTCGGTAGTTTCTATTACTGAAGATTCAGTTCGCTCATTTTCTGTAAAACTTGTTGATAGTTACTCGATTGATTTTGTCGTAAGTAAAGATCAGCTGATTTTACAAGATTTTGAGAAGCGTCATCTTTACGATTGAGTTTAGCGAATGATAGCCCTGCGTAGTAATAGGCTTCAGGCTGATCGGGGATGATTTTTAAGCTAAAAACACAATCACGAATTGCGGCTTCATATTGTCCTAGATTATAGTAAGCAATGCTCCTGACTAGGTATGCAGGGAAAAAAGTTTTGTCTTGTTCGATAAGCTGACTCATCTCGTTTACGACTTCAGTAAACTGCCCAAGTTGAATGCGAACATTTGCCAGATTTAATTTGGCGATCGGGGTAGCGGAAAGGCTTACTGTTTTAGTGAAATCTGCTAATGCTTTATTGAGTTGCCCTGAACGTTGATAAGCTAATCCCCGATTGGTATAAACGAGAAGTGATGGATCTAATTTTTCTGCTTGATTAAAATCTTCGATCGCCTCAGCTAACTTGTTTAGCTCACTAAGAGCGATCGCTCGAATGATATAAACCTGTGCTGGGGTTCTTACTCCTTGGATGCTAATTAACTGATTTAAATCTTGAAGCGCTGATTCATATTGTCTGAGGATAATGTAAGCCTGAGAACGGTTATATAGTGATTTAACGACATCAGTTCCATTCTTGATATCTCGGCTCCAGAACTGGATCGCTTTTGTGACACTACCGCGCTTAAAATGCTCCTCAGCACTAAGATTAGAATTATTAACCGTAGGTGAAGGAGATTGAGCTTCCGCTTCAGAGATACTGAAGTTTTTCCATAGGCATCCGCAGCCGATCAAAATCGTTAATGGCAGATTGAATAGCAATTTATAATTCCACTTGTAATTCCATTGCTTCTTGCTATACCAAGAAAAGCTGGAATGAAGATTATTGTTCATAATTATTTCCTTATTTCAGAAGTCACGTTCAGATTATCTAAGGACGATAACCAGTTCGGGTGATACACATATCAAGCTCAGGCTTCATCATTAGACTCACTAATAGAGGACCATTTTGCCCGATTTGTACGGCTAGATTATTCATCTGCATAAATACTTGTGGGCTATAACGATTTTTGTAATTGGTAAATGCACATTGACAAAAATTTTGTCTGATTTTTTTCTGATCTGCTGGCAATGTTTGTGTACCCATGCAACCCTGCATGAATCCTGTTGTGATATCAGGGAAGTCTTTCCAATCGTTGGAAGTTGGTGCTGGCGTTACTGGAGCGTTGTTCGGATTTGTTGTAGGTGTTTGGGCTTGGGTAGATGGAATAACTACCAAAGAGCAGAGTGATATGACTGCTAAGGCGATCGCGTTAGAAAATTTCATGTTTGTTTATCGAATTTGTTTATTAAAAAACATATGCATATATCAGGGATACATCTTCAGACGTAGAACATCTGAGAATGTATCCCCGATCTTAAAAAACAAACCCAAGAGAGTAATAGGGTTAATTACAAACTTGGGCTGTTTATCATCTTCTTAGAATTGGAAGAAAATACCGAAGCGAGCCATGAAGGTCGGCGCACTGCTGTATTGCGTTGATGTTGGTGCGGATGAGAATGCACCACCTAAGTTAAAGGTGACAGATTGACTCAAGCGACCTGTGCAACCAATTGCACCTGCCCAAGCACTACCGTAGACACCTGTGCCAAAACCGCAACCACCATTACTATCTGAAGGTAATGAGGTGGGTAGAGCAGAGAGTGCGGCGGATAGAGCGCCAACGGTTTGAATCTGTTGCCCTAAAGCTCGTAATCCATCTTCGATACCAGGGACTCTAGGATCAAGACCGACAACGGCGCTAGAGGTTCCGAGTCTGCCAGTATTGTCAACGGTGACATATTGCACTTTGGTGGAGTCAACGACTGTTCCTGTTTGTCCAGTATTGCCGACAAAGTTTCCACTAGGGGCCAGACCTGGTAGAGAGTAGAAGCTGGCTGCTGTGCCGAAGGTCATTTGGTTGGCACTAGTGGCGATCGCTCCTGCTCCAATCGCCGTAGAGTTAGCACCTGTAGCTTGTGCTGTAGTACCAATGGCGGTGGAGAAAGCGCCTGTAGCGCTAGCTTTATAACCAAAAGCTGATGCATCGGTTCCCGTCGCAACTGAACTGTCACCAACGGCTGTACCAGGGTCGCTTGCTTCAGCATTCCTACCAATGGCGACTGCGCCAGTGGCTGTTGCTTTCGCACCTAAACCGATCGCGATCGCACCAGTAGCATTATTCGCAACATTTGCGTTTAAGCCAATTGCGATCGAGCCATTAGCATTAGTGCCGACTGTTGCATTATTACCTTGCGCGATCGCATCACTCGATGAAACCTTGGAAGTAGCACCGATCGCGATCGCATCACTAGATGCACCCTCGACAGTCGCTCCACCACCTACTGCAATAGAATTTCTCGCATCTTGACTGAGAATATTTGCACCTCTACCAAGGCTGGTAGAGTTAAAGGCGTTTGCAATAGAAACTTGCCCGATTGCAGTGGCTTGAAGTACTGACGCATTTGCGCCTTGACCAACAGCGGTAGAGTTAGCTAAAGCTGCATTTGCACCTTGTCCAACGGCAGTTGCGCTGACTTCAGTTGCCTTTGCACCTACTCCGATTGCAGTAGCACTACCTTTAGAAGCCTCAGAATTAACGCCGATCGCAGTGGCATTTACATCAGTTGCCTTTGCACCCACGCCAATTGCGGTAGCACTAGTCTGAGTTGCTTGGGCAGTTGGACCGATCGCAGTCGAGTTTACCCCAGATGCTGTTGATTGGTTACCGAGTGCCGTTGCTCCAGTGTTTGTTGCCTTAGCTTGAAATCCAAAAGCGCCAGAGTTTACACCTGATGCAATTGTTGAGTCACCAACCGCTGTAGCGCTATCAGTTGTCGCTTGGGCATTATTGCCAAAAGCACTAGAGTTTATACCTATTGCGCTAGCGCTTGTACCAATAGCGATCGCATTGGTTTGATTTGCAATCGTATTTGTACCAATGGCGATCGAATTAAGACCAGACGCGGCGGCTGTATTACCAGTGGCGATCGCATTAGTGTTGCTTGCTTTTGCGGTAAAGCCAGTAGCAATAGCTTGAGCGCCTGTTGCTTGAGCGCTATTACCAGTAGCAGTGGCATTGACTTGATTAGCAACTGAATTAGAACCAGTGGCAATGGTATTTAGAGCATTAGCGGTAGAACTAAGCCCAGTGGCGATGGAGTTCAAACCTGATGCTGTCGAGCTTGTACCAGCCGCAATCGAGTTAATACCAGATGCAGTGGAATTAAGTCCAGTCGCATTGGCCTGAGCGGCAGTTGCTTTGGCAGTGTTGCCAGTAGCAATGGTATTTGCAGCATTAGCGGTAGAACTAAGCCCAGTGGCGATAGAGTTCAAACCTGATGCTGTTGAACTTGTACCAGTTGCAATCGAGTCAATACCTGATGCTGTGGAATTTAAACCAGTTGCATTGGCTTGAGCGGCAGTTGCTTTGGCAGTATTACCTGTGGCAATGGAGTTCAAACCTGATGCTGTTGAACTTGTACCAGTTGCAATCGAGTCAATACCTGATGCTGTGGAATTT
>JAJAZG010000195.1 GCA_026785865.1 Pseudanabaena sp. CAN_BIN31 | reverse complement strand
CCGCAGCCTACACCACAATAAGGACAGAGGGTTTTGACGGTTTTAGGTGCGATTTGGATAGATGTAGATGCAGACATAGAAGGGTATTTAGCTATTGGCGCACAGCTACTTTTTTGGTTGCAAAACCTTTGACTGGATCAAAATAGCTGGCTTCTGTGAATTTTGAGTATGACATAGTGCGTAAAGCGGCGATCGGATCATTGTGATCAAATACTGATCCGTCAGCTAAAACGATTGGCTCTTTGTCTTCTTCGGCGATCGCTATATCTAACTCCTTCGCCGCTTGCTGATAAACATCAGTGGCAAGCAAGTTATAGATCACCTCTGCATGATTTTCAGGAAACTTGACTAATCCCCAACGCGCCATTTGCGTGAGTACCCAAAGATGTTCTTTCTTGGATGGCATATTACCGACACCAAATTGACAGAAATCTTTCTCATACTTCGCTTCCATCGTACTCACCCGATAAGGCCCCGCAAATCCCGGACGGATATAGACAGGATCGAGATTGATATATTGTGGTTTTGCCAAAGTCAGCACCACTTCATCACGATTTTCCAATGGTTCGCAGAATTGCGATGCTTCCAGCAGAGCTTTCACCACAGCAAGGTGGGTATTAGGATATTGTTCCGCCCAATCTTTGCGAACGCCCAATACTTTTTCGGGATGCCCGCGCCAAATATTCAAGTCAGTCGCAACCACAAAACCCACATTATCATGCACAGCGCGAACGTTCCAAGGTTCACCCACGCAGTAGCCGATGATGTTGTTTGCCATCAAATTAGATACCATTTGCGGCGGTGGAATCACGATTACATCCACATCCTTGTCGGGTTCAATGCCACCACTAGCCAGCCAATGACGCAGCATCAGGTTATGCATTGAGGCATGATGTACCATTCCCATCGCTGGATTGTAAGCATTTTCAAACTTATTTATATAAGCCTTAAGAGAAGCGAGATCATGCACGCCTTCATCTTGAAGTTTTTTGCTAAGCGTGATTGCGTTACCATTGCGGCTCAGGGTAAGAGAAGTTACCACTGGCACTGGAATTTTATTACCCATGCCGAGGGTAATCGCGAGCGGCATCCCCATCACCATTTGGGCAGCATCGAGACGACCTTCCCGAATCCCTTCCGCAAGATCATTCCAGCTAGTTTCTTTCGATAGAGTTACATTTAGACCATACTTAGCAAACAATCCTTTTTCTTGCGCGATCGCAAAGGGAGCGCAATCTGTTAATGGAATATGACCAATTGTGAGATTAGTCTTCTCAATATTGCCAAGGCTAATCGCTGCCGTACTTTTGTTCTTAGCGCGTTCGAGTTTGATCTGCTTCTGCCGATCGAGGAAGTTAACAACTTCGCCTCTAAGTCGGTAATAATTAGGATTATTGACCGCTTCGAGCTTTTTGCGCGGATGCGGTAATTCAACCGTGAGAACTTGACCAATTTTCGCTTCGGGTCCATTCGTCATCATGATAATGCGATCGCTTAACAATAAAGCCTCATCGACATCATGAGTAATCATCACTGCCGAGATTTTGCTTTCATCACAAATCTGCATTAACTTTTCTTGCAAGCGCCCTCTAGTCAACGCATCTAAAGCGCCAAAAGGTTCATCTAGTAATAAAATTTTGGGCTTAATCGACAAAGCACGGGCAATTCCCACTCGTTGCTTCATCCCTCCCGAAATTTCTCTAGGATACTTATCCGCAGCATGACCCAAACCGACTAAATCAATATTTTCTTGGATAATACGGCGGCGTTCTTCTTTTGGTAAGTTTTTTAAAACGCGATTAACTGCTAAGCCAATATTTTGGCGCACGGTTAACCAAGGCAATAGCGAATGGTTTTGGAAAACCAACATGCGATCGGGACCTGGCTCATTAATTTCTCGACCTTCTAGGACAATACCGCCACTGCTAGCCTTATCTAAACCAGACAGAATATTTAAAACAGTCGATTTTCCACAGCCAGAATGTCCAATAATCGAGACGAATTCACCTTCTTTCATCTCAAAATAGACATCTTTGACAGCGACATAAGGCTGTCCATTTTTAGTTTTGAAAATACGGCTAACGTAATCGATTTCTAGGAATTTGGACATTGTTTTTCACCAAGGTAATTTCACTGATTTAATATTTGAAAGGAGCATTAGAGTCGTAGACTCTAATGCTTGAATCTATTCCGCATCATCAGCAAGCGCAAAGCGGTTATATAAAAATTCCAAAATGTAATTGCGAAGTGTGTAATAGCGGGGATCATCGGCGATCGCTTTGCGATTGCGTGGACGCGCAAACGGAACATCGATGATTTCAGCAATATTGGCGGCGGGCCCATTACTCATCATCACAATGCGATCAGAGAGAAATAGCGCTTCATCAATTTCATGGGTGATCATCAGCGCCGTCACCTTGTTTTCGCGCCAAATCGCTAGCAACTCTTCTTGGAGATCTTCGCGGGTCATCACATCCAACGCGCCGAAAGGTTCATCAAGGATTAATACTTCAGGACGAATCGACAATGCACGAGCGATCGCCACACGCTGACGCATCCCACCCGAAAGCTCTTTTGGTCTTTTGTGCATTGCTTCAGTCAAGCCTACTAAGGCGAGGCTATCTTTGGCAATTTTAGTTTTTTCTTCCTTGGATTTGTCGGTATAAACCTGCTTGACGGCAAGATATACATTCTCAAAAGCGCTCATCCAAGGTAGCAAAGAATAGTTTTGGAATACCATCATGCGATCGGGTCCTGGTCGCAAAATCGGCTTTGATCGCAAACAAATTTCCCCAGTAGTCGGGCGATTAAATCCCGCCACCATATTTAACAGTGTCGATTTACCACAACCCGAATGCCCAATCACACAGACAAACTCACCTTCATAAACAGTCAAATTTACATCTTGCAGAACAACATAAGGTCCTTGAGGAGTTGGGAATACCTTAGACACCCCATCTATGACCAGAAAGGGATCTCTATTTATTTTTTGATGGCTATCTGTAAGATCAAGAGTCTGCATAGGAAGATTGATTTGTGGATTAAAGGGCAAATTATAGTTTATACGGCTGTTGATGTAGGTGCAATTCATGAATTGCACCTACCGTTTAATTTAAGAATCAGCTTGAGCAATCAAGGTACTGAGATAATAGACAACTTTGTCTAGCAAGAAACCGACTAAGCCAATGTAAACCAAAGCTAAAATCAATTCACTGCTTTTGCCACTGTTATAACTATCCCAGATAAAGAAGCCAATACCGCCGCCAGCCGTTAACATTTCCGCCGCCACGATCGCCAGCCAAGACAAACCTACCGCAATCCGCAAACCTGTGAAGATATAAGGCGCAGCCGAAGGCATCAGGATCGTAATGAAATAGTCAAAATTGCTCAATCTCAATACTCGCGAAACGTTGCGATAATCTTGAGGTACTTGCTGCACACCGACCGCCGTATTCATCAAAATCGGCCAAATCGAAGTTACAAATATCACGAATAATCCTGCCGCTTCAGTTACATTAAGTCCAACCGAACCTAATAATTCTTTTATGCCTCCAAATGCTGACAGCGAAATCGGTAGCCACGCGAGGGGTGGAATTGTCCGCAAAACTTGAAATATTGGGTCAAAGGCGCGATAAAGGAACAGATTTGAACCGATCGCAATTCCAAAAGAAATGCCAACTATAGCCGAAGCGGTGTAGCCGATCGCCACACGACGAACGCTGATCATGGTTTTTACACCTAAGCCTTGCTCAATGGTTAGCTTTTCTTTAAGCTCTTTACGCGCAGGACTATCAACCTTTTCTTTGGCGCTAACATCAAAATACTCGCGATCAAAAAATGGATTCCAAATATAATCTTGAGTTTCTTGCCAGACTTTGCTAGGTGGTGGTAATGGTGGTGTCTTGCCTGAGCAGAGCATTTGCCATGTACCCAGCAGAATTATTAGCGCAATCATCGGTGGAATTATGTAACGCGCCTGTTGCTGAAACCATTCACCTATTTTGTTAGGACTAAATTTAGAACTTAAGCTTCCTGTCGCCATTTTAGATATTTTCCTATTTTGATAATGAAGACAAGGGGCTTAAGCCCCTTGTTCTAATACAAACTTAGAAACAAGGGGCTTAAGCCCCTTGTCCCTTATCTTTAGAGAAGTTGTAATTATGCCTTCTTGATTTTGAGACCCTTGAGGTATTCGGCAGGATTCTCAGGATCAAACTTGACACCGTCAAAGAAGGTCTCAATACCGCGAGAAGTGCTCTTAGGAATGTCAGCTTCTTTGCCAATCATCTTCGCAGCTTCTTTCCAGATATCTTCGCGGTTGACTTTATCAACCAACTTCTTCGCGTCAGTGTCAGCATCAAGATAGCCCCAACGCATGTCTTCAGTCACAAACCAAAGATCGTGGCTCTTGAATGGATAGGAAGCGTTATCTTTCCAGAACTTCATCGATAGGTCAGGAAGATCGGCAGTACGTCCATCACCATAGTCAACCTTGCCTTGGAGCCTACCAAGAATTTCTGCCGCAGGAACTTTCAACCACTTGTCAGAGCCAATGATTTTACACATCTCTTCTTTGTTCTCAGCTTGCTCACACCAAACTTGCGCTTCGAGAATTGCGGCAAGAATAGCTTTGGTAGCTTTAGGGTTCTTGTCAACCCAATCACCACGCATTGAGAAAGCTTTTTCTGGATGATCTTTCCAAAGTTCACCAGTGATCAGAGCGCTATAACCTGCGTTTTGCGCGACTAGACGCGCATTCCAAGGTTCACCGACACAGAAGGATTGCATATTGCCAGCTTTCATATTGGCAACCATTTGTGCTGGGGGTACAACGACAGTCTCTACGTCTTTGTTAGGATCGACACCATTCGCAGCGAGCCAATAACGCATCCACAGATCGTGAGTTCCACCAGGGAAAGTCACCGCACATTTTACGTCTTTGCCACCAGCTTTGAGTTTGGCAAAGGTTTCTTTAAGGGAATCACTCTTGAGTCCAATCTTCGCCTCCTTGAAGTCATTGGAGAGCGAGATTCCTTGACCATTAGTATTCAGTCTCGCCAAGATGTACATCGGTACTTTCTTGCCATTAGTGACTTTCCCTTCGGAAATCAAATAGGGAATTGGCGAAAGAATGTGTGCGCCATCGATACCGCCTCCCTCAGATCCAAGCACGATATTGTCGCGGACAGTTCCCCAAGAAGCTTGCTTCAGGACTTCGACATCCTTCATGCCATATTTCTCAAACAAGCCCTTTTCTTTGGCAATAATCAGAGGAGCAGAGTCGGTGAGAGCGATAAATCCTAGCTTTGCTTTGGTGACTTCAGGTGCATCAGCAGCGCTGACTTTAGGTGCTGTAGCTGCGGGAGTAGTAGCATTGGTGGTTACGGTAGTATCTGCCTTAGGAGTTTCGCCGCCACCACAAGCGTTAAGCGCGATCGCGCTAACAGTAGAAAGCCCTGCGGTGGTCAAAAATTTACGGCGCGAGAAGTTAGTCATTTATTTGCTTGAATTTAATTTGATTTAGTTGAATTGTTGATTAACCGACAGAAATAAGTTCTGCCGATGTTTCTGCGATCGCCTGTTGCTTAGGTATAGCGCCAAACTGCTCGATTAAAAGTTTGCCAATAACTTCATGGAGATCTTCGCAAGGAATTTTTTCCATGACGCATTTGCCAAGATGAGCATCTTTGCCGACCGTGCCGCCCATATAAATGTCAACACCATCGACAACTTTGCCATCTTTGCGAGTTTTGCAACCCGTAAAGCCGATATCGGCAACCTGTGGCTGAGCGCAAGAATTCGGGCAGCCGCTCCAATGGATACGCACAACTTTAGGAAGAT
>JAJAZG010000194.1 GCA_026785865.1 Pseudanabaena sp. CAN_BIN31 | reverse complement strand
TTAATGGATCTATTATTTCTTGGTAAACCCTTAAGTAACGTCATTTCGGGTTAAGCCACAGTACGTGTTTCATTCTAGATGCGGTATATAAGAGTTTACCAAAAAGTAAATAATCCCATTACTTAAGAAAATCGCTGCTATAGGAGTGGGCGATCCCAGTGATTTCTAAGGTAAATAAAGGATCGATTATTTTCTGACTGTCTCTAAATATGAATTAAAGACAAAAAACATTGCTTTTCGTTTTTAGTTGATATTTGGTTTGGTTATGCCCTGCGACCTTAATAAAATCTCAATTTCATCGGCAGGTAAAGGTTTATAGAAAAAATAACCTTGAATCTGATCGCAGCCTAGCGATCGCAAGACATCAACTTGCTCTTTCGTCTCTGCACCTTCTGCAATCACAATTAAATTCAAGCTATGCGATAAATTAACGATTGAAGCGACAATATTTTGATCATGCTTATTATGGGCGAGGTGTTCAATAAAAATACGATCAATTTTGAGCGTATCAATTGGCAAATCTCTGAGATAACCAAGAGATGAATAACCAGTCCCAAAATCATCGATTGATAAGCGAATACCCATCTTCCGAAACTCATTCAATAGGACAATTTTTTCTTCAATATTGTCCATCATGATCCCCTCTGTAATTTCTAATTCTAGAAAATGAGGATCGATATTTGTTTCTTCTAGAATTTGATTTAGAGAAGATAGAAAACTTTTTTGTTGAAGTTGCTTAACCGATAAATTTACGCCAATTTGGATTGGAGGAAAACCCATTTTTTGCCATGCGACCGCTTGTAAGCAAGCTTGGCGCAGTACCCAAGCCCCGATCACCATAATTAAGCCTGTTTCTTCAGCAAGGGGAATAAATTTGCTCGGCGAAACAGAGCCTAAAGAAACATGTTTCCACCTTAGCAACGCTTCTAGTCCAACAATTACACCAGTAATTAGATCGATTTGGGGTTGATAGTAGATTAATAATTCATCATTTTCTATTGCTCTGCGTAAATTGTTTTCCATCGATAGTCGCTGAAAACTCTGTTCCTGCATATTCGGAACATAAAACTGAAAGCTATTTTGCCCTTCAGATTTAGCCTTATACATGGCCATGTCAGCATTTTGAATCAGTGCTTCAACATCAATATTATGATCTGGATAAATACTTGCACCAATGCAGGTTGTGATATGTATTTCATGACCACCACAGTCGAAAGGTGCAGTCAGAGATTGAATCATCGCTTCGGCAATTTGGACAACTGCACCTATAGAATTAATGTCCTTAGCCACGATCGCAAATTCATCCGCACCCCAGCGCACGATTAAATCTCCCTGTTTTAGTAAAGTTTTTAAGCGATCGCTAACAGCTTTAAGTAACAAATCACCGACGCTATGACCTAAAGAATTATTGATTAACTTAAAACGATCAATATCAAGAAATAAAACTGCAAATCGTTGTTTCTTATCTTCTAACTTTTCGATAATCTCAATTAGATGTTCATGCAAATATTTTCGATTCGGCAACCCTGTAAGCACATCATGATCAATCTGATAAGATATAATCGCTGCTGCTTGCCTTTGTTTCGTAACATCGAATATGTGAATACGAATTACTTCATTTGATGGCATAAAATGAATAATTTCTTCAAACACCTTGTCACGAATCATCACCTCACGCATAAAAGTTTTGCGGATAGGATTAACCAACGGGATTATTTGCTCCAACAATTCTTGGAGTAAAGGATGATTAATTCGCATCTCTTCAAGGTTAGGAAACTGACCCAAAGCCGCAGGATTAAGATATAGTATTTTTCCTATGAGATTTAACTCAATAATTGGTTGCGGATTCAGTTCTGGAGATGAAATGAATTGATTGATAATTTCGCGAATATAAACAGATAAATTTTGGTCGGGAATAGATTGTAAGGGATAAAGCTCAAAGCTCTCAGTTTCATCAAAAGTTTGATGACTTGTGGTGAGATTAAGGCGTTCAGAAATATTATTTTGAGAGCTATTAATTTTAGGTGTATTCGCGATCACACTAATCACCTGATATGTGGCTCTAGTGTCTTTGCTAAATATAATTTCATCTCCGTGAGATAATACGTGCGAAAATCGTCTTCTACCATTGATCAGAATACCGTTGGTACTGCGTTTATAATCGAGTCTGCCGTCAATTATTCTAAAAAAACATGAAGACTTCTTCGCAGCTATTACCAACAAAGTCGCATGTTCGCGAGACACAAGATTAGAACGCAGAATAATTGAGTTGCCCATGCCACGCCCTAATGAGTAAGTCACACTGTCCAGCAGAAAATTGCGAACACCCTGTGGGTCTTCAACTGTAAGTACGTGATTAGATAGCTCTTCGGTCTCAAGAGTAAATGATTCTTTTGGTCTCACCTAAATAATTCCTCTTTACAAAGAGCTTTTGAAGGTTTTTTGATTATAAAGATTTTTAAATCCTTAACTAAAAGTATCACCAAAGTATATTTTTAACTAAAATTTATGATTTAACTTACCATAAAGTGCTTTAAGGCAACTTGCAAAAATAAGTTGCCCACAATGGCGATTTTCAGTAACCTTAACAAGGGGCTTAAGCCCCTTGCGTCTTCAAGTTGTCTCTACAAGCTGCTTAACCCAAATGTCAGAAATATCTAAGAAATGGACTGCGGTTCAACAAACATTTAAGAAGATTTGGGGATATGAAGATTTACGCACATCACAGCGTGAGATCGTTACAAGCTTGTTGCAGGGACAAGATAGCCTAGCAATTATGGCGACAGGGGGCGGTAAGTCGATTTGTTTTCAATTGCCAGCAATCCTTAATGAGGGCTTGACTTTGGTGATTTCGCCACTACTCGCCCTGATGGAAGATCAGGTCAGGGACTTACGATCGCGGAATTTACCCGCCGCCTGTCTACATAGCAATCT
>JAJAZG010000193.1 GCA_026785865.1 Pseudanabaena sp. CAN_BIN31 | reverse complement strand
CTCACCGTCTTCCGTCAAGAACTCTGCGGCAAAGAAGGATTTCAGAACCAAGTTAAGGAATATCAAAAGAATCCAACTAGCGCTCCATTGCTTACAGGCTTAATTGTTGCAGTAGTTAGTTCAGTTGGCTTGCCGATCGATCCTGCGATCGCCACCGTTATCGTCCTCTACATTCTCAAAGTTGGCATCAATATTTTTTGCGAATATATCAAGCCTGAACAAAGTAAAAAGTAACTCAATACGCGATCAATTTTGCGCCGTAATAATTTGATTTGCGCTCAAACCAGAATCAGTAAAATTTTTGAAAGGGTTGCAAAGCAACCCTTTCAAAAATTTTACCGTGGTTCATTTGAACAGAAAAAATATGACAACGTGCGCGGTATATAGTTTGCTATGATTTAGCTGTATTGCTCAGACACGAACTCAAGCTAAAATAGCTATGACAGATCCTACAAGTAATTTAGCGACAAATCTCACAGATGCCTATGAAATCTGTGCCGTGGAGCCTCTTCAGGGTAAAGATTTGGATAAATACTATATCCCTTTATTAGAGGCACGAAATAGCGAGGCGATTATTCAGGTCGGGCAGATTTTAGAGCAGCAGAAGCCTGAGACTTTTTGTACGATTTTATTTACGGGGCATCGGGGTTGTGGCAAAAGCACGGAGTTACGGCGGATAGAGGAAAAATGGAAAAATCAATATTTAAATATTTTTCTTGATGCGGAAAAAGAGACTGATATTAACGATCTGGAATATATTGATATTTATTTGATGGTGATTCGGCAAGTTGAAGAGACTTTGCGAAGTCTAAAAATTAACTTTGATAAGCAATTACTAAAAAGTGTCGAGGATTGGTTTAAAGAAGTTACTGAGGAATCAGAGCAATCTGTGGCTTTGTCTCTAGATACTGAAGCATCAGCTAGTTTGGGTGCTGATGCGCCTTTCTTCGCAAAGCTTCTATTCAAATTAAAGGGTGTAATCAAAAATTCTTCATCGCAGAAAACGAAAATTCGCGAAACCTTAAAAAAGGAAGTTACGCGCATGAAGGGTGACATCAATTTATTGTTAGGCGATGGTCTGAAGAAGTTGAGGGCAAAGTTCCCAAATTACAAAGGTTTTTTGGTGATTGTGGACAATTTAGATCGCTGTCCGCTAGAGGTTTCTAATAAGCTGTTTTTTGACTATGCAGTGCAGCTTAAGGAGTTGCATTGTTCGATTATTTACACGGTTCCGATTTCGGCTCTTTATTCTCAGCAAGGTTTGATTAATTCCTTTGATGATCCGCATATTGTGCCGATGGTGAATATTTATCAATTGGATCGCGCTGAATATCCTGTACGATTCAGACAGGAAGGTTTAGATGCAGTTGCGAAAATTATTGAGAAGCGAGTGGATGTGAATTTACTGTTTAATTCACGCAATGAGTTAATGGAATTGGTAAAGGCAAGTGGTGGACATATTCGCCAATTAATGCAGTTAATGCAACGCGCCTGTTTAACGGCGAGTGGGCGCGATCATGCCAAGATTCAGGCGGAGGATGTGGAATATGCGATTAAGCAACTTCAGTTTAGTTTTGAGCGATCGCTAAACAAGAAATTTTTCACTGAGTTAGCCTATATTGCTGTCAATAAAGAGTTCTCAGATGAGAAAGATATCAAAGTTCAGATGTTGTATAGCACGGCGGTCTTAGAATATAACGGTAGCGATCGCTGGAATTATCCCAATCCTTTATTAATGCGTAGCAATGCTTTCACCAGAGCCATCACCACTCTCCAATCTGCCTGATCGCCATGCTGATCTTGCGGCATTACTAGAACACAATCAGGAAGTGTTTCAGTTTTTACTTGCCTTTGTACAGATGTCCAAAGGCTTTAAGGTGGGCTTTATTGAAGTAAATTTCCCGCCCGATGTGGATTTGTTAATGATGGCGCTAAGGGAACATCCAAAATGTGCGGGGATGCAATTTGCAGTATTACGTTTTACCGATCCAGATTTACGTTTTTTGCTTGAGGCGATTAAAGAAGAGTTACCGAAAATTGAGATTCAGCCTGACAAAAAATTAGTTTTAGTTTTGCAAGGGCTAGAAAAGGCGATCGCCTATAGCGGTGACAATCCACCAATTTTAACTAATCTCAATTATGCCCGTGATTCTTTCCCTGTTGCGATTCCCCATCCCTTACTGTTTGCTTTGCCAGATTATGCGGTGACTAGACTCGCACAGTTTGCGCCCGATTTTTGGGCATGGACATCTTCAACATTTAAGTTTGAAACTCTTCCCGAAACCCGCGATCGCCTAACTTCACAAGCTTCTAGTTATTCTCATGATCCTAATCGCTCCTTTGCTAAACCTGAAAGGAGCGATCGCATTGATCTGTTAGAAAGACTATTACAAGAATATCCTGAAGATACGGAAGCTAGTAGCCGCACTAGATTAGAGCTTCTCAATCAATTAGGAAAATCGCATCAATCAATTCGTGAATTTGAAAAAGCAAAGTTTTACTTTCAACAAGCGATCGATCTAAGCCGAGAGTCTAATTATAAAAGAGAAGAAGCTTCAAACCTATTTGCTTTAGGAGATATTTACTTAGATATAAGAGAATATGGACAGTCAAAGAAATATCTCGATCAATGCTTAAAAATTGAAGAAGAGATTGGCGATCGCTATTCCCAAGCCAGCACCTACCACCAGTTGGGCATCGTCGCCGAAAAGTTGAGAGAATATGAAGAAGCACGGGAAAACTATCAACAAGCTCTCGCGATCTATATCGAATGTGATGATCGCTATTCCCAAGCCAGCACCTACCACCAGTTGGGCATCGTCGCCCAAGATTTGCAAGAATATGAAGAAGCGCGGCAAAATTATCAACAAGCTCTCGCGATCAATGTTGAATTTGGCGATCACTTTTCACAAGGCAGCACCTACGGACAATTAGGACTATTAGCAGCAGCCGAGGGCAACCTCACCGAATCAAGACAGAACTTACTGCAAGCCTTAGAAATTTTTGCCCAATTCCAAGATCAGCATAGTGTTGATCTGACTTTGAGAAACCTTTCTCGCATCTATCAAACCACCCAAGACGCAAACCTCTTAGAATCAATATCTCAAGTTTTTGGCATAAGTGTCGATCAAGCTCGACAACAGTTAGAATCGAGTTAAATAAACGCGGTAAAACTATCAACAAGCGACCAGAAAATATGTTGATATTAGTAGGGGCGAAGCATTCCCACCGATACTTATAAATTCTAAGATATCCTTATTTGGGAATGCTTCGCCCAAACCTCGCAACGCAGGGACAAGCGATCGTTTAAGGCGAAGAGGGTTTAGCATTTGCGAAATGAGATTTCGGTGATGAGTTGAGATATGGTGGCGCAAATGCTAAACCCCTACTAATTTTCTTAGATTACTTGGAAACTAATTTAGAAATTAAGCAGGTATTTAACAAATAAGTCATGAACTAAGTAGTCAAGCATAATTAAACCCAAAACCCAAAAAGCTT
>JAJAZG010000192.1 GCA_026785865.1 Pseudanabaena sp. CAN_BIN31 | reverse complement strand
TAGTTTAGGCTTTTGGTAAAGCGGTAGTTTTTTAGCGCGATCGCTGGGTAAGTAGGTTTATTGATTGACAATGTAGGGGGATGTGGTGGCTTTTATTTGCCCCGATCGCACTAGAGCTTGGTAGATAAAAGCGGCAACTTCGGCTCTGGTGGCTGGTTGGTTGGGAATTAAGAGCTTTAGATTTGGGTAATTGACGACCATGCGATTCTCGGTTGCTGCTGCGACACTGTTTCGAGCATAGGCGGGGATAGTGGCTGCGTCGGAATAGATTTGCAATGTTGCATCGGTAGGTTTGGTGGGTGCAAAACTTAGCCCGTTGGCTAAGGAAACAAGGATTTGGACGCGGGAAATATTTTCACTGGGTCGAAAGGTCGTGCTGGAATAACCAGACATAAACCCTGTGGTGTAGGCTTTTTGGATGGCGGTAGCAGCCCAGAAGGTTGATTTAACATCGGTAAAGGTAGCACTGCTGCGGACGACTGGCTTGTTCATTGCTTGACTGAGCAATGCGGCGAATTGCGCTCTGGTTACGGGATCGTTCGGGCGAAAGCTGCCATCAGGAAAACCTTTGATAATGTCTTTGCTGGCTAGTTCTTGGATGAAAGTTTGTGCCCAGTAGTTTGAGGGAACATCCTTAAAGCTGACTTGGACTGATGGGGTGACGGGCAAGGCGATCGGTGATGTTGGCTGGACTAGTTCAATTGAGCCTTGAATACGTTTAGGATCAGCTTGGTTGCCGATCGCCACGACTGTAACTCCAGAAGCATTGTTGATATCAGTTTGCTTATTGTTCTGAAAAATATTTTGACCTGGGCTAGCGGTTGTACCGAGATCGACGGTGGGTTGACCTTTACGATCTTTTAAAATTACCAGTCCATTTTCCTGATTGTTGGCAATGAGGTTATTGCGAAATGATGGAGTAGCGAGGTTGGAGACAACGATGCCGCCGCGATTGTTAGTAATGCGATTAGAGATTACAGCTACTTTAGAATTTTGCCCGATCGCTAGACCAAAACCCGTATTGTCGAAGGTGTTGGACTGGATTGTTCCTGTGCTTGTGCCAAGTGCCGAAATACCGTTTGCACCATTTTGATTAAAGACGTTGCTGATCACGTTGGCGGAAGTCTGACCTGTTAAGAAAACGCCGTCGTGAGTAGAGTTGGCAAAAGTGTTGCTGATAATGGTGACATTTTGAGCGGATTCAACCCAAAGTGCGTAACCTCTAGGATTGGTATTACTCAGGCTGATCCCTTCGATGCGAGAACCACTTTCGGGGAGCATGGCAATATTTTGACGGGCAAACGTGGGACTGATGAAGGTTCCGCCGCCTGAAATGATGATGTCTTTGCCTTGGTTGCTGGCATTACCGCGTAGAGTTACGCCTGTGGGAATTTTGATCGGAAATTGTTCGCCTGTCTCTGCGGTGTAAGTACCATCGGCGATTTGAATGATCGTGCCAGCTTGAGGGCTTTTTTTGATGGCGGCTGTTAGCGATCGCAATGGCTGATTAGCAGAAATACCTGAGTTAGTGTCTGAGCCATTTGGGGCAACAAAAATAACTGTATTGGTTTGGGCAAGTTGTGGAGTGTTTAGTGATGTTGAGCTAACTGGGGTGATATTTTGGGCGATCGCTGACTCAGTTAGTGTGACAATTTGAGATAGTCCAAAAGTGAAAAGAAATGTAAGTCTCAGAGATGTCCGTAAAAATGACATGAATTTATCCTCTACAATTTATTTAAGCCTGAAATTATTTCCGTATTGGATTATGTCGAGACTTGACGCGGAGTACCTCAAATAGTTTCTTGAGGTACTCCGCGTCAAGCTCCGAAAACTTCAACGAAAACTTCAAACAAATATACAGCCAAATTTTAATTTTGTTCGATTTTGGTTCTACAGCAATCTAAGGTATTTATGAGTTCACTTCCTGTCCCATCCCATATTCACTATGAACTTTTGCTTCAGTTATTGGAGCGTCAGACCTTGCCAGCTTTGCACAATGAGATGAAGCAGCCACACTTAACGATAAAGATGAATGCGTCTAGGGAGCATCTTCAGACTGCCATTATTAATTTACGCAAGGCTTTTGCTTTGCAGAAACAGGTTGAGGATACTTGTAAATATCACGGTATTCAGGTGTCTTATCGTTGGTCTTTAAGTGAGTCGGAGCAAGAAATGGGTAAATCTTTAAAGGAGATTTCTAGTCCGCCTAAGGATGCGTGACTAGTCATAGGAATCTTAAATGAGTCGCGATCAGCTTAGATGAGGCTTGAGTTTGTGAATTTGGGTCGCGATTGTGACGAAATTGTTACAATAAGAAAAAATTATTTATAAACAGTAAATATCTATGTTTCAGACTGCATCGCCTACTTTTTCGCGTAAAGACTGGCAAAAGGGATATGAGTCCCTACGCAATGAACAAGCTTATTGGATTGATGAGGTTGAGGGTGAGATCCCTTTAGAACTAGAGGGAACTTTATTTCGGAATGGACCTGGACAGTTAGATATCAATGGCGAAAAGTTTGGGCATCCCTTTGATGGGGATGGGATGATCTGCGCGATCGCTTTCAAAGATGGCAAAGCTCATTTTGCGAATCAATTTGTAAAAACACCTGAATTTTTAGCTGAAAAAAGCGCAGGTAAGATTTTGTATCGCAGCGTATTTGGAACACAAAAGGCTGGGGGATGGCTAAGCAATATTTTTGATTTAAAAAATAAAAATGTCGCCAATACAAATGTGGTGTACCAAGGCGGCAAGCTATTGGCTCTTTGGGAGGCGGCGCGTCCTTATTCGCTCAATCCTAAAAGTTTGAATACTTTGGGAGAAGAGAGTTTTGATGGCAAGCTTACTGCGGGGCAAGTTTTTACGGCGCATCCTAGAAAGGACGATCACACTGGTGATTTGTGGGGCTTTGGGGTGCAACCAGGACCGAAGTCTACGATTTCGATTTATCGGATCAGCGATCGCGGTGAGTTATCGACCGAATCGCAGGTGAGGGTTTCGGGCTTTTGTTTCTTGCATGATTTTGCTTATACGCCGAACTATCGGATTTTCATGCAAAATCCTGTTTCTTTTCAGCCTTTGCCTTTTATTTTGGGATTGGCTACGGCAGGTGAATGTATTGAGCTAAAGCCAAATGCACCAAGCCAATTTTTGCTGATTGATCGCCAAGGCAAGGTGCAAACTATTGAAACCGATCCTTGTTTTGTATTTCATCATTGCAATGCTTATGAGGAAGGTGATGAGATCATTTTGGATTCGGTTTGCTATCCTGACTATCCGAAGTTGGAGCCGAATACGGATTTTCGGGAAATTGACTTTGACAAGGTGCTTGCGGGGCAGTTGTATCGCTTTACGATTAATCCCAAGCTCGGCACTGTGAAACGGAAATTAGTTTTGGCGCGATCCTGTGAGTTCCCTGTAGTACATCCTCGTTGTGTGGGGCAGAAGCATCGTTATGCTTATATTGGCGCGATCGCCCAAGAATCGGGTAATGCGCCTTTGCAAGCGATCGCAAAAGTAGATATGGAAACTGGAAAACAGGAATTTCATAGCTTCGCGCCACGCGGTTTTATTGGTGAACCGATTTTTGTACCACGCGGTGTAGATGGCGCAGAAGATGATGGTTGGGTGCTGGTTTTGATTTTTGATGCGACTCACAATCGTTCGGATCTAGTAGTTCTGGACGCTCAAAATATTGCGGGTAAACCTGTGGCGACTCTGCATTTAAAGCATCATGTGCCTTATGGGTTACATGGTAGCTTTACAAAAGAGATATTCTAGAAGTCTGAATCGCGGATTAAACGGATTACAGGATTACACAGGTTAAAAAATCAGCGAAATCCCTTAATCCGTTTAATCCGTGATTCAGGATTTAATTATAAAGATCGAGGGGAAAATGTCCGTGAGTACCGCTATAGCCATCGGTGAAATCGGTGTGAAAAGAAATTAATACGCCGCGATATTCGCCTTTGTGATTGTCGGAATGGTAGCGGCGGCGGCGGGGATTGTATTTGAGATAAACACCATGAGCGATCGCCACTAGGTCAGCCTCAGGC
>JAJAZG010000191.1 GCA_026785865.1 Pseudanabaena sp. CAN_BIN31 | reverse complement strand
TGGACTCGAACAGATCGGTGTTGATCGTATCGAGAATTACGTCAAGAGGTGCATGGGTAGAGAATCCGACATGACCAATCATTTTTTGATCGATCGCTTCTCTCACGGCTTTCATACAGCCATTGGGATTGGTAACTAAGTCGAGATGTTCTTTTAAATTGATTCCATGAATATCGAAGTTATCGATATAGTCTACATTTAATTTTTTGAGAGACTGCTCGATTTGGCGGCGCATTGAATCCGCATTTTTAGTTGGCGAGATTTTCGTGGTCAGGTAAAAGCGATCGCGTTGAGCGCTCAATCCATTTCGCATCGCCTTGCCGATAAATTCTTCGCTCTTGCCGTAGCCTTGAGCGGTCTCAATATGATTGATCCCAACTTCTAAAGCCCGCAAAATCGTTTTGTGAGCATTCTCCGCCGATTCCAGATAGCGCATTGCTCCCAATGAGAACACGGACAGGAGCATCTCAGTTTTGCCAAAACGACGGTAGCGCATAATATATTTCTCTTGTTCCCCTCTCCTTTGCAAGGAGAGGGGCTAGGGGTGAGGTTTTTGTGTTCTTAAAACTGGCGACGGGAAAAGATGAGAATGGCGATCGCCAAAGTCAACAACGCATAACTCAAAATATAAACGCCATTGTTAAACATATCGAGCAAACTTGGCAAAATATTATAAACTGCCTCATTTTTGAGATTAGCTCGCGATAAATCAGGCAAAATCATATAAAAAGTACGGGTTACTGCTTGCATACTAGGATTTTTAGAAATCTCACCTAATAGCAACAAATCGCGGCTAAAGTTACCGATTAAATAGGCGGCGAGGGTCAACAAAGAACCGATTAACGAACCTGTAAACGAACCAAAGAAAATGGCGATCGCGCCTAGCAGCATGATTTGCCAAAAGATAAAAAAGTTCGCCGCGAGAATCGCAGGAATCGGGATCGGAATTTGCTTAATTGCCATCAGCGCAATAAAAATCAAGGTCATAATCGACACCAACGCACCCACTACAGCCGTTAAGCCCAGATGCTTACCCAATATAAATTCGGCACGGTGCATCGGTTTGGCAATTAGGATGAAAATTGTGCGCTTATCGACCTCTTTATTGATCAGATTTGTGCCAACCAACACCGCCACAATCAAACTCACCACCTCGATCGCCGCGACACCTACATCAACGATCATCTTTGCCGATGAGTCATAGGAAAACTCTGGCAACATCAGCATCGCTGCCACCAAGATCGCGGTATATAGCAAAGATAGATAAAGCACCTGTTCGCGCACGGTTTCGCGAAATACATTGGTGGCGATCGCCCAAACGCGACCTAAACTTAGACTCACATTCAGGCTAAAGTTCATAGGTCTAAAAAATCCTCTACAGTCCTAACATGATCGCATTTTACGGCCATTAGTAAAGCGTCATCAAAGAAGAGAAATCTCCATACAATGGCGATATCGCTTACTGGAGCGAACAAAGAAAAAGTAAGCTCTATGATGGAGCAACTAGGTGGTGTTACTGAGAATCCCGCGCTGTAAGCCTAAGCGTCAGCGTTGGGAATCGTCACTTAACACTTTGACTTAACACTTTGATTGGTGTTGATGTAGTTGTAGACAAATTCGTTAATGGTGGAGGACTGTCTGTAGCTTTAGATTCAGGCTTAGTTTCTGTTTCTATTGCTTTAGTTGGAACTGGTGAAACCTTGATGGATTCTACAGGAGCGACTTTTACTTTAATCGGTGCAACCTTGGCGGGTTTGGTCACAGGTGATAGTTTTGTAATAATTGGCGCGACAGGAGCAACAGGAACTGGAATTACATTTGTAGCTTTAGTGTCTTTATCGGTGGGCTTAGCTTGTTTTTTGGGTTTAGTTACTGGAGTAGATGCGGGGCTAGCAACTTCAGTCTTAGGAGTTTCGATTTGCTTTGCATCAGACTGATTTACGCTAGGGGCAACTGACTCCACAGGCGCAGGGATAACTTCAGGAGCAGGTGGGACATAATCAGGATTAACGATCGCCTCAATATTGGCAATCTTTTCACCACGGACTAGACGCGCTAGGGTATCAGTGCCATTGGGCTGATAGTTAATCAGGTGAGCAGTGCTATTAAATACATTGGCGATCGCATCACCATCTGGTTCTAGCAATTCTAATTTTACCCAGTTTTGCCCAGCTTTAAAGCCTTTGAGATAAATTGGCTCCCAGCGATCGAAAGTGAAACTTTGTCCATCCACCGTGGCACGAACTTGCCAATCTTCGATCGCCTCATCATCTTTATCCAGCAAATGCAAAGGCGCATTTTGGAGATAAAAATCGAGCAGAATTGGTTCTGCACCATAGGCTCCCACAGGACGGCTATAGGTGAGCAAAGGTGTTTTGGCTTCAGGAGTATTTTCGCCAGTCTTCGTCAAGACATGGAAAGTTACCTGTGCATATGCGTCTTGATTTTTAAAGCTTTCGTGCCAAGGGCGGGAGGCAAAGGCGCGGATTGTGTGGGTTCCTGCGCTGAGGTGGTCAAAAGTTGCAGTTTGATTGAGATCGTATAGGGGTTTATATTCCTGATTATCCAAAGTCACATGGATATGCGGCCCTAAACCAAAATCAGCATTTTTGAAAATTGGCAAATTTTTGACATCAAGCTTCACCGCCACTTGGCTATCGTTTAGCACTTCATCGGCTTTGGGGCTAACGATATTAACTTTGGGTTCGTATTGGTCTAGGAGTCGGCTGAGGCGTTGAATTTCTGTCGGTGGCGAAACTTCGACGATGTTGGCAGTTGCAACATCTACAGATGCTTTATTCGTTGATTTGCTATTGTCACCGCAAGCCGTGAGGTAAAAGCACAAGGCGATCGCCGTCACCAGACTGGCTAACTTTTTCCAATTAATATTTTGCCAATAGGCTTGAACTCGCGAAGACTTTGGCTGATCTTCGGGTTGGTTAGAGTTTGCGATCGCGCTCATAAAAACTATGCTCAACTCACATTACAAAGGCAAATATACCGAAAAATGAGCGCTTTACTTGTAAAGAAAACTTATAGTTTATAAAATAATTTACGAAAAAGCCGCCTAAGGTTGCTTTTTGATAAATTGCTCTATGCTAAAAGCCACACCTTTTATGATCAAAATTCTTTTTATCAATGCAAGTACGCCGCCAATCTGAGACCGCTAGCAATAAAGGCTATGCGATCGCTGCCCCAAATGATCCACCGCAAAATATTTTAGAAAAAATCGTCTGGCATAAGGAACGCGAAGTTGCTCAGATGTATGCGAATGCGTCGCTAGAATCGGTCAAAGCCAAAATTAATCAGATCCAGCCGCCACGAGATTTCTACAGTAGCTTACAAAATTCTCGTCTTAAGCCCGCCCTAATTGCCGAAGTCAAAAAAGCATCTCCCAGTAAAGGCGTATTTCGTGAAGATTTCGATCCTGTAGCGATCGCGATCGCCTACGAACGCGGCGGCGCAAGTTGTCTCTCGATATTAACTGACGCACAATTTTTTCAAGGCAGTTTTGAGAATTTGCAATTAGTCCGCCAAGCCATTGATTTACCGCTACTGTGCAAAGAATTTATCATCGATCCTTATCAAATTTATTTAGGGCGATCGCACGGCGCAGATGCCGTTTTATTAATTGCCGCAATTCTCACCGATGCAGAATTAACCGAATTTCAAGCGTTAATCCATCAGCTAGGCATGACTGCTCTAATCGAAGTACATACTCAAGCAGAGCTAGATCGCGTATTACAGATTCCTGATGTGCGATTAATTGGCATCAATAACCGTAATTTAGAAACTTTTGTAGTGGATTTGGCACAAACTAAAATTTTGATGGATAAACTAGATTCAGCAACGAGAGACAAATACCTCTGGGTAAGTGAATCTGGGATCTACACCCGTGAAGATTTAGATTTCGTACAAAATTGCGGCGCGATCGCTGTATTAGTTGGAGAGTCGTTAATTAAACAGCAAAATATTGAAGAAGCGGTCAAAAATTTACTAAAAAATTAAATGACACCAATTTTGCAATCGATATTTTATAAGTTTTTACTGCCTGTTATTCGCATTCTTTTCTTTGCCTATATTGGCTTAGCGATCACGTTATATATCGGGCAGTCAAACCTAGTATATATGCCTAGTAAAGATGTTATAGAAACACCTGAAACCGTGGGTATAAAGTTTACAAATGTTCAGATTAAAACTAAAGACAATGTTAATTTAACCGCTTGGTTTGTGCCAGCTAAAGATAACGATCGCATTGGTAAAGGTGTGATTTTGTTCTGTCACGGTAATGGCGGCAATATTAGCAATCGGGTTAGTTATTTGCCAATTTTTAAAGAATTAGGACTTGCTACTTTCCTGTTTGACTATCGCGGCTATGGCAAAAGTGAAGGTAGCCCTACAGAATCAGGAACCTATAGCGATGTCGAAGCTGCTTGGCAATACCTCACCCAAGAAAAACAAATCCCACCTCAAAAAATCATTATTTATGGTGAATCCCTAGGCGGCGCGATCGCATCCTACATCGCGCAAACGACCTCGCTGCAGGATCTGCAAAATACCGCAGGTGGTCTAATTCTTGCCTCAACCTTTACCTCAATTAGCGATCGCGCATCTGAGCTTTACCCATTTTTGCCAATCCGATGGCTGTCGCGATTTTCTTATAACTCCATCGATCGCTTACCCACCATCAAAATCCCTGTTCTAATTATTCATAGCACCGATGATGAAATCATTCCTTTCAACCATGGCGATCGCAATTTTCAAGCAGCCAATCAGCCCAAAAAATTAGTCAAACTACGCGGCGATCATAATGGCGGTTTTCTGGATTCCCTAGAAACCTATCGCGCTGGACTTAACAAATTTATCCAAAAAACCCAAAAAGCGTGAAACAGCACTTAGCGCCGTCTCACGCTTTTTGGGTGACAGCTATATAATCGTAACCAGCAAAGTCATCAATCACTAATTCAGGAATATCTGTGCTGCTAGGTTTCGATCCAGGAAAACAAAAATGTGGTGTCGCTGTCATGGGCTTAGATCGTAAGCTGCATTTTCAGGCGGTGATACCCAGTGCTGAGGCGATCGCCCAAGTTGGTAATTTATTAAACACATATCCGATTTCATTGATGGTGATGGGTGATCAAACTGCTTCTAAGCAATGGAAAGCAGAACTACAATCCACATTCCCAGATTTACGGATCATCACCGTAGACGAGCGTTTTAGCAGCGAACAGGCGCGTCAAAGGTTTTGGGAGATTTATCCAGCTAAAGGTTTAATGAAATTAGTGCCACGCGGAATGCGATCGCCCAATCGCCCCATTGACGATATCGTAGCCGCGATCTTAATCGAGAGATATCTCAGCCGATTAATTAGCTCTTAAACAAGAAAACATCACGCTCCGCGTGATGTTTTCTCTAAAAGTTTTGTCAAGCTTCGTAAAGTAACGTTAAGTAAGCTTGAAGCAGGGGTATATAGAAATGATATCTTTGCACTTGATATCAAATGCATATACGCAATTTGGGAGAACATCTCAATGTCAGAAGAACAAGCAACAGAAGAACAACCAACAGAAGAGAAAGCGCCAGAAGAGAAAGTAGTAGCGACCTTTACTGCACCTAAACCAACGGGCAAAACCCCGATCTGGGGCGGTAGCACAGGTGGTTTGCTCAACTCAGCCTTCACCGAAGAAAAGTACCTGATCTCTTGGAACAGCCCCAAAGAACAAGTATTTGAAATGCCCACAGGTGGCGCTGCAACTATGGTCAGTGGCGATAACTTGCTTTACTTAGCTAAGAAAGAGCAAGCCCTCGCTTTGGGTACACAGTTGCGAAAGTTTAAGATCACCAATTACAAAATTTGGCGCGAATTCCCTAATGGCGACCAAGTTTATCTCCATCCTCTAGATGGTGTATTCCCTGAGAAGGTGAATGCTGGTCGTGCTGCCGTTAATAGCGTCAGCCGCAAGATTGGTGACAATCCTAATCCTATAAGCGTCAAGTTTACTGGTAAGGAAACTTACGATGTCTAATTAATAGCTTTAGCTGTTAATATCGCTCTCATTTATTTTTTATTTTTTACAAGAGACACCGAAGATCTAACCATCACGGTGTCTTTTGTATTGCTATGCCTTGCTTTGCAAGTCATTTCACCAATAACAGCTATAAGTTTTAATAATCACTCTAATAAGTAGATATGCGTAATAAAACCCAAAACTCAAAAAGCTGTAGCGCTTGCTGCGCGTGCGCTACAGCTTTTTGAGTTTTGGGTTTCCTACCTAGCTTTGCTGAATCTATCTTTAGCGGTATAGCGTATTAGAGAATATGAAGTAATATTAAGGGAGTCAAAGATTTTTAACTTTTAGTTAGCAGTTGAACCCCAAGGAGATTATTACAATGGAAAACTCTACAGATCCTAAATTCGGTTTTAACAATTTCGCTGAAACTTGGAACGGTCGTCTTGCAATGCTCGGTTTCGTCATTGGATTGGCAACCGAATTTATCACTGGACAAGGTATTCTTACTCAAATCGGCTTGATGTAATTTTAGTTACACCAATCAAGTAAAAAGGGCGCTGAGCGCCCTTTTTTATTTGTCTATGTAAGTAGAAGCCCAAAAAGCTGTAGCGCACGCTGCGCGTGCGCTATAGCTTTTTGGGCTTTTGTGCTTACCTACTTAGCATTTTTCAGATAGTTTAAAATCTTTTCAAAAAGACCGACGATCGCTTCTTCACCGTTATCGCGAATAAAGATGTCAAAATTTGGATGGGAATTCGCCTCAATCAGCCAGTAAATACCGCGATCGTCCAAAGCAACATCTAGTCCAACATAAGCGATCGCAGGCATTTTCTGGAAAATGGGTTTGATAAATTCGTTAATTGCGTCAATAGTTCGGGAATCATTTACTTGTTTCGCGATCGCCCCTTCCCAATGCAGAGGACTGAGAT